>NZ_JBSXNI010000035.1:0-57716 GCF_056857555.1 Acinetobacter sp. L-24
AGTTTTAGTTTTGTGTGATGGATAAGTTACCCAGTGTATCTTTCAACTTTTGTCAGTGTTGCTCTGTCAGCATGGTACGTGGTATAGCGAATAGTAAAATTGGGTTTGGCGTTTTGATTTTATTACTTCGCTATTTTTTTAAGGTAAAAGTGTGAACATACGCTAAATAAAAAAAATTTATCTTTTGATCAATATTTATTTAATCGCCTCTATTGCTTGAATCGAATACTATACATATCAACTTTATAGGCATGAATGACGTATGGCTGACAGTCAATTTTCCAAAGCTCTTATTTTTATGCTGATTGGCTCTGCCATCATTTTGGCACTGTCATTGGGTGTACGTCATGCATTTGGCTTGTATCTGGTGCCGATGAGCGAAGAATTTGGCTGGGGTCATAATGTTTTTAGCCTGGCCATTGCTATGCAAAACCTGATCTGGGGTGCAGTTCAGCCAATTACCGGGGCATTTGCCGATAAATATGGCAGCAAGATTGTGGTGGCTGTAGGCGGCGCCTTATATGCAATCGGTCTACTGTTGATGGCAGTTAGCTCAACCGGATTATTGCTTAATCTGAGTGTAGGTCTGATTCTGGGCCTCGCCCTGTCTGCCACCTCATTTCCGGTGTTATTGTCTGCGGTCGGGCGTGCTGCCCCACCAGAAAAACGCAGTTTGGCGATGGGAATTGCCAGTGCGGCCGGATCTTTTGGTCAGTTTATCATGCTGCCTTCGACCCTGCTGCTATTACAGAATGTCGGCTGGTCAGCGGCACTGGTGGTCAGTGCTATTTTGATTGCCCTGATTGTGCCATTGGCTTGGATGCTGAAAGCACCGATGTATGTTAATCCCAACGCAGCCGCTACACCCAATAAAGTCTCACTCAGTTTTAAACAGATTCTGGTGGTGGTGAAAAATCATAAACCCTTCTGGTTTCTGGCTATGGGCTTTTTTGTTTGTGGTTTTCAGGTCGTTTTTATTGGCATTCACCTGCCTGGCTATCTGATTGATCATGGGTTTAATGCCACAACCGGTACGATCTTCTTAGCCTTAGTGGGTCTGTTTAATGTGGTAGGCACCTATACGGCCGGCTGGCTGGGCGGCAAATATTCCAAACCGCATCTACTGATGGGATTATATGCATTGCGTGGAATTGCGATTATTGCCTTTCTCATGCTGCCTCTCAGCACATGGACAGTCTATAGCTTTGGTGTCATTATGGGGTTACTCTGGTTATCGACCGTTCCGCTGACCAATGGCATTGTGGCGAATATGTTCGGGGTGAAATATCTGACCATGCTCAGTGGCATCGTGTTCTTTACCCATCAGGTTGGCTCATTTTTTGGTGGCTGGCTCGGTGGAGTCAACCATGATTTGAGCGGCAATTATAATGCGGTGTGGATGCTATCAATTGTCCTCAGCATTTTTGGCGTACTGGTGCATTTCTGGGTCAATGAGGAGCAAATCGTCCATGACTGATTCTCTACTGAAACTCAAACTCTCGATTGTGGTGGCAATCCTGCTTTTACTGGCTTTGTCGATTGGACTGTGGTTACAAACCCCTGAGCTGTTTGAATATTTTAATCAGGCTTTCTGCGCACACTAAACTGTTGAAATATCCTCAGCAGAAAATGCGCAATCCATCGCACAATAAGTTAAATGTTTCAAAATCAACTGAATAGTAAAAATAACAGATTATTCATAAACTTATCATTTCTTTTGATTTTATTTCAGTCCGGAATTTTCTTAGATTCTCATCAACAAGAAAATTCTGAGACTTTATAATGACCAGCTTAACCCAACTTTCACAAGCCATTCATGATGCCCCACGCTGGCATCAGCCAGATCAATTGCAACATCCGGATGAAATCAAGATTGTACCGCAAACCGGTCAGGCCTTAGGCGCAGTGGTCTATGGTCTCGATGCCCGTAAAGCCCAGTCATCCGAAACCATTCTAAAATTAAAACAGGCTCTGGCCGAGCATCTGATTTTGATCTTCAAACAGCAAAGTCTGGATGATTTACAGTATCTGGCATTTTCAACTTATTTCGGTTCCATTTTCCGTCCCGGTGCAGATACACCGGTACTGGCTGCGCAGTCCGATAGCGGTGTTCCACCCGATGTCGTGCCGGTTTCCAATGCTGTTGGTCAGGGAGATTACACCGGGCATGGTGAACTGACTCCACATGCCGATCATCAATGGACACCATTACCCTCTTTTGGTTCCCTATTATATGCGATTGAACTGCCTGAGGACGGCGGTCAGACCAGCTGGATCAATACCATTAAAGCCTATGATGCACTCAATGAAACAACTAAGGCAGAGATCGATCAGCTACAACTGATTACCTACAACCCTTTCGTGCGCCGTCAAAAAACCAGAGATCAGGCTGATGATCAAGGTTACGGCAATAGTCCGCTGTATCGCTTTAAAGATCAGCCCATATTAAGTCATGCCTATCCACATCCGCTGGTGCGCACTCATCCTGAATCCGGCCGTAAAGCGCTTTGGCTAAACACGTATACCGAAGTCGAGCTGGTCAATTATGATGATCAGGCAGGTAGCGAACTGATCGCAAAATTACGTGAGCATATTTCAAAACCTGAATTCGCTTATGAACATCACTGGGAAATTGGCGATATCGTGTTCTGGGACAATCAAGTGACTTTGCACTCCCGCCGTCCATTCCCGGCTGATCAGCGCCGTTTATTAAAACGCATCAGTCTGGCGGGTAGCCGTCCGTTTTAGAAATGAGAAAATCCGAACAACAAGAAAGGTCATTACAACCTTCGATAATAATGACTCATCTATACATCCTGTACCATTGAGACTTTGACCGGCTCAATGGTTTTTTATTTTCTCGAATAATAAAAATATCTAACTCTGAATATAAGTATAGATAGTAAATTCCTTAACAAAACAAAGCGCCTGTTTACTTTTCCTCACCTAATCTGCCTAGTGTATTTTCTTTTTTCTGCTTAGCGTATTAGAAAATCAGCAATAACCGTATGGATAGAGGAAACAACAATGAATCAGCTTCAATTTTCAGATTGTGTTCAAACCTGTATGAACTGTTCCCTGGCATGTGCCAACTGTGCCAGTGCCTGTCTTAAAGAAGAAGATCTGGAGATGATGCGGGAGTGTATCCAGCGCTGTCTGGATTGTGCAGATATTTGTCAGCTGTGTGCCCGTATGGAACAAAAGCAATCTCCATTCATGCATGAAATATGTGAACTTTGTGCGAAAGCCTGTGACTACTGTGTAGAAGAATGTGGTCATCATGAAGATGAACATTGTCAGCAATGTGCCGAAGCATGCCGCCGCTGTGCTGAAGAATGCCGAAAAATGGCGGCTTAAAAATTCGATTTGATCAACTTGACTGACTTAATCACTTCCAATAAAAAAACCGCAAGTGAAGACTTGCGGTTTTTCGGTCTAAGTAAAATATCTCACTTAGAATAAACGATTCATACCATTTAACGTTGCTACACGGTAAGCTTCCGCCATGGTCGGATAGTTAAACGTGGTTTCTACAAAGTACTTGATCGTATTGTTCGGGCTGTTCATGACTGCCTGACCAATATGGATAATTTCAGAGGCATTATTACCGAAGCAATGTACCCCCAAAACTTCCAGTGTTTCGCGATGGAACAGAATCTTTAATTCGCCCATAGTATCACCGGTAATCTGTGCACGTGCCAAATGACGGAACGATGCCTGACCGACTTCATACGGAATCTTTTCTTCCGTCAACTGCTGTTCAGTCTTACCAATCGAAGAAATCTCAGGAATGGTATAAATCCCAGTTGGAATATCAGTCACCGGCGCAACGTCTTTCTCGCCGCTCATGTTGGCACCTGCGCAACGACCTTGGTCATAGGCAGCAGAGGCTAGCGAAGGCCAACCGATTACATCACCGGCAGCGTAGATATTTTCTACTTCAGTCTGATATTGATCATTCACAGTCAATTGACCACGGCTGTTCGGTTTCAGGCCGACATTTTCAAGGCCTAGACCATCGGTATTGCCTGAACGGCCATTACACCACAAAATCGCGTCGGCTTTAATTTTCTTGCCGCTTTGCGTGTGCATCACCACATGGTCGTCAAATGTTTCTAAAAAGTCGATCTGTTCATTATGACGAATCAGCACACCCTGTTCACGCAAGTGATAAGACAGCGCATCAGAGATTTCATCATCCAGATAGCTTAAAAGTTTGTGTTGGGTGTTGATCAGGTCAACTTTATGTCCCAAACCAATAAAGATCGAGGCATATTCACAACCGATTACACCTGCGCCATAAATGATGATTTTCTGGATGGAATAGTCCAGATCCAGAATTTTGTCTGAATCAAATACACGTGGATGATTAAAATCAAGAATGTCTGGACGATATGGACGCGAGCCGCTGGCAATGACCAGTTGCTTAAACATCAGCGTTTCTTTAATGCCATCTGGGTTAAATACAAAAATGGTATTTTGATCCTGAATGTAGGCACGACCATGATAAATATCAATTTTATTGCGGTCGTAGAAACGTGAATGTGTATCTACTTGTTGTTGAATAACTTTATGCGCATGACGCAACACTTGCTTCATAGTGAACTGCTTCCAGTCCCCAACTTTTTGAAACAGTGGATCACGTTGATAACGGATAATACTGGATACTGTTTGACGCAATGCTTTACTTGGAATCGTACCGACATGGGTACAGTTACCACCCAGCTGTTCACGCATCTCAACGATTGCAACACGCTTACCAGATTTGGCAAGTTTCATTGCCGCGCCTTCGCCCGCAGGGCCCGAACCTAGAACTACCGCATCATATTTAACGAAAGTCCCACTAACGACCTCTTTTTTACGTGGCATTCAACGCTCCTCAAAATTAAAAAATTCACTTTAATCTACACTCTTATTATGACGTAAATCCTGTTGATTTGGTGTATTTAACTCACATATATTGCTTGATAAGAACATTTTTTAAATGAATACCCCTTTTTGCCCTATTTAGAACTAAGTCCGTTATAATAACTGCGCTATCTTTGAGTATCTCCCCCTTCAAAAACAGTGGAAAAGTTGAATATGTCTGAAAACCGTAAACCTGAACAGGGCGTCAAACTTCGCGGTGCGGAAAAAGTTGCCCGCATTCCTGTAAAAGTTGTTCCTACGGTTGAAACGCCACGCAAGCCGGACTGGATCCGGGTGAAAATGGCGGCACCTGAAGAAGTTCAACGTATTAAAACCACATTACGTCAGCAAAAATTACATACGGTGTGCGAAGAAGCCGCCTGTCCAAACCTGCCTGAATGTTTTGGTGGCGGTACTGCGACCTTTATGATTATGGGTGATATCTGTACCCGTCGCTGTCCATTCTGTGATGTGGCTCATGGCCGTCCAAATGCACTGGATGCAGATGAACCGCGTCATATGGCTGAGACCATTGCCAACCTGGGTTTGAAATATGCGGTAATCACTTCGGTAGACCGTGATGATTTACTGGATGGCGGTGCACAGCATTTTGTCGATTGTATTAAAGAAGCACGTGCTCTAAGCCCAAATACCTTACTCGAAATTCTGGTGCCGGACTTCCGTGGCCGTATAGATATCGCGCTGCGTATCATGACTGAATGTCCGCCAGATGTGTTTAACCACAATATCGAAACTGTACCGCGTTTATATAAAGCCATGCGTCCAGGTTCTGACTATCAGCACTCTTTAAACCTGCTAAAAATGTTTAAAGAATACTGCCCGGACGTACCAACCAAATGTGGTCTCATGGTCGGTATTGGTGAAACTGAAGAAGAAGTGCTTGCTCTGCTTGATGATTTACATGCGCATGGCGTGGATTATGTGACGATTGGTCAGTATTTGCAGCCTTCAAAAGAACATGCAGCGATTGACCGCTTCGTAACACCTGAAGAATTCGAGCGTTATACCGAACATGGCCAAAAACTGGGCTTCCGTAATATCTGGGCAGCACCAATGGTTCGTTCAAGCTACTTTGCCGACCGCCAATACTACGGCGAACCTGTACCAGCAGTGCGTCGTAAAGTGGATCCTGCCAAGAAAATTGCAGTTCAGGCCATTGAAGCTTAATCCTGTTTAAACTAATGAAATAAAAGCCCTCTCTTGTAGAGGGCTTTTTTATCTCTTCAATTTAAATCTTTACTGAGTGTTAAACCCCATTTTTTATTTTAGATAAGATTAAGTCATTACTTATCTTCACATTTCTTTGCGCGTTCTCACTTGAAGACTGAGCATTTTTCAAACAATCTCAAAAATAGATGAAAGATTTAAAAATATCGTTGCAAGACTTGAAAACGATCATTCTCACACGTGCAATGCTGAACCTGTCCGATCCTCAATCGACAAAAAAATGAATGAACTGTGACAAAAATTCTATGAGATCTCGGCACAGGCAGCGTTGTATAAATCTGGAGAACTATAACAATGCTATTTATATTTGCTGTACTACTGCTATTACTCAGTTTATGGGCCGTTTTCTATTTTGAGCTCTCCCGTAGCGCGGGTGCAATTGCGCTGATCATCGTGTCAATTGTCTGCGCTTTTATTAGCCCATGGTCGCTGATTCTCGGCATTCCGCTGATCCTAATTAGCCTTGTAGTGATGATCGACCCTTTACGTATGTCGTTTATTTCCAAACCGGCCTATAAAGCACTGGCAAATGCCATGCCGAGTATCAGTCCGACAGAACGTGAAGCACTGGACTCCGGAACTAGCTGGTGGGAAAAAGAGCTGTTTATGGGTGCACCGAATTGGGAAACCTTTAACAGTTATCCTTATCCAAAGCTGTCGCTAGAAGAACAGGCATTTCTGGACAATGAAGTTGAAACCTTGTGCAGCATGCTGGATGAATGGGAAATTCATGAGCAAAAAGCGCTGCCTGATCATGTCTGGCAATATATTAAGGAACATGGTTTCTTGGGCCTGATTATTCCCAAAGAATACGGCGGTCGTGCCTTTAGCTCCTTTGCCCAAAGTCGGGTGATGAGCAAGATTGCTTCGCGATCTCTGACCACAGCCGTGAGTTGTATGGTACCGAACTCACTCGGACCAGGCGAGCTGTTACTGCATTATGGTACCGAAGAACAGAAAGACCGTTATCTGCCGGGTCTGGCGCGAGGCGAAGAAATTCCCTGTTTCGGTTTGACCAGTCCGGAAGCCGGCTCCGATGCCGGTGCGATTCCTGATACGGGCGTGGTCTGCTATGGCCAGTTTGAAGGTCAGGAAGTCTTAGGCCTGAGAATGAATTTTTCCAAACGCTGGATTACTTTGGCACCAATTGCGACAGTGGTGGGTCTGGCCTTTAAAATGTATGACCCTGATCATCTTCTGGGTGAACAGACTGAATACGGCATTACCTGTGCCCTGCTCCCTGCCAGTCATGAAGGCGTAATAGTGGGACCACGGCATAACCCCGGACCACCATTCATGAATGGTACGGTTGAAGGTAAAGATGTGTTTATTCCTCTGGACTGGATTATTGGTGGCGTCAAAAATGCCGGCAAAGGCTGGCGTATGCTGATGGAATGTTTGGCAGTCGGTCGTGGCATCTCCCTACCAGCGCTGTCTACTTCTACTTCAGAAATGACTTATTTAAATGTGGGTGCTTTCTCTCGTATTCGTCAGCAATTCAAGATTTCAGTTGGTAAGTTTGAGGGTGTTCAGGAAGCCACCAGTGAAATCGCCAGTGACACCTATATGCTGGAAGCCTTCCGTTATCTGGTCACCTGTGGTCTGAATCAGGGTGGCAAGCCTGCCGTAATGACGGCGATTGCCAAATACTATGCAACTGAAGGCATGCGTAAAGTGGTCAATCACGGCATGGATGTGGTCGGTGGTCGTGCCATTCAGATGGGGCCGCGTAACTTTCTGGCACCTTACTATCAGGCAATTCCAGTCTCCATTACCGTCGAAGGCGCCAATATTCTCAGTCGTTCCTTGATGATTTTTGGACAGGGTTCAATGCGCTGCCATCCTTATCTATATGAAGAATTACAGCTCTTACAGGCAGAAGACTCGGCAGCGGCTCTAAATCCTTTTGATAACTTGCTGTTTAAGCATTTGGGTTACACCTTTAACCGGACTGCTCGCTCCTTTGCCTATGCCTTTACAGGTGGCTCAAGTGCTGCGCCGCAAAGTGCGGTTGATTTCACCCAGCCTTATTATAAGATCATTAATCGGCTGAGTGCCAACTTTGCTTTAACTGCGGATATGTGCCTAGGTTTACTCGCAGGGGATATCAAACGTAAGGAAATGCTTTCGGGTCGTCTGGCCGATATTCATGCACATCTGTTTATTGCTTCCTCAATTCTGAAATATTTTGAGCATAGCAAAAAGACTGAAGATGAGCGTTTACATGCACAGCTTGCGGTAGAAAAGTCTCTGTATACAGCGCAAGAAGCATTTTTTGACCTGTTTGCTAACTTTCCATCAGGTGCAGCAGCAGGCATGGTCAAACTGCTATGTTTCCCATTTGGCCGTCCGGTACAGAAACCATCAGACCAGCTGAAACAACAGGTAGCAAACAGCATGATGGAAAACAATGCTTTCCGGCGGTCACTCAAAAAACATGTCTACTATAATATTAATGAAAATGATGTCACTGGCCGTATGGAATCTACTTTCAATCTGCTACTCAAGATTGAAAAACTCTGGGATCGCTTTAAAAAAGCTGAAAATAAAGGACAATTTAAAGGACTCAGTTTTGCTGAGCATGTAGCCGATGCACAGCTACAAGGCTTTATTAATGATCAGGAAGCAGAAAAACTGCTGCACTATAATGCGCGCCGTTATGACAGCATGTTGACCGATGTATTCGATCTGCATTTGAATGAGGTATTAGAGCTTGAGAATCCGTATCTCATCAAGGAAGATGCTACAGGTACCGATACTTCAGTGCAAACTGATCCTTCACACTCAGTATCACCTTAAATCAAACTTTTGATCAAAGGTGTCATAAATTCCAGAGTGGAGCCATGTTTCAATACCTCACTTTGGAAGCTTCATAAGTGGCTTTTCAGCCACTTTTTTTTACGACTATTGCACGATAGTATTTTGGCTTAAAAGCGTTAAGCTAAAGCAATAATAAAATTGAGGATAAAGCATGTCACAACAAGATTATGAAAATGGCTTGAAAGTCCGTACTGAAGTAATGGGGGAAAGCTTTGTGCAGCGTGCTCAGGAAAATACCGTGCCTTTTACCCAGCCATTACAGGACTGGATTAATGAACATGCCTGGGGTTCGACCTGGCAACGTGAAGGTATTTTACCGCGTAAATATCGTTCTTTAATTACCATTGCATTTCTAACCGCGCAAAAAAGTCCCACTGAACTAAAAGGTCATGTGCGAGGTGCCCTAAATAACGGCGCAACGGTTGAGGAAATTCAGGAAGTGTTGTTGCATAGTCTGCCTTACTGCGGTGCACCGGCAACCCAGGAAGCGTTTCGTGCCGCGCTTGAAGTCATTCAGGAATATGAGACGAATCAACAAAATTAAGATATTTATTTAAATTGTTTGAGCTTGTCATATTAAAATTAGCTTAGGCTATTTAAAGCAATTGAAATAAAAATCCGGGAATTTTAAATCCCCGGATTTTTATATTTTAGATAAAGAAATCTATTGCGATGAACTTAATTGAAAATTAATTATTTCTCTTAATAACAGGTTTTAATAAAAACTTTATCCCCTTAATTCAATTTGCGTACGTTGTTCCAATCCTTGTACCGCAGCGGAAAAATCCAGCTGGCTGGCCTGAGGTCTGGCAATCTGCTGAAACTGTTGCTGAACCAAAGACATCACTGATAAATCCAGTTGCTGCTGTTGCACCAGTTCTAAAGCAATACCAATATCTTTCTGCAATAAATCCAGCGCAAAGGTTTTATGAAACTCACGGCTCAGTACACGCTGCGCCATGATATTTTCCGACATGCTACTTTTACCACTGGAATGATTAATACAGTTCAACGCACTGCTTAAGTCAACTCCCTGCCCTTTCAGTACAGTTAAGCCTTCAGCCAGCGCCCATAAATGCGTAGCCATCAAAGTATTGTTAATGGCTTTCACTGCAAAACCGGAACCACTTTCTCCCACATATTCAATCAACCCAGCAAAAGCAGCAATGACCGGTTTGGCTTGCGTAAAGGCAGATTCACTTCCTCCCACCATCACGGTTAAAGTGCCTTTTTCTGCCCCAACAGTCTGACCAGATACCGGAGCATCCAGGTAATAGCTTCCCTGTTGCTCCAATCGATTTGCCAGTTTTTGGGCCGATTCTGGTACACCGCTGGTACAGTCAATCCAGATTGCACCCGGTTTAGGTGGATGTGCAGCAATTAGCTTCTCTACATCCTGACTGGTCGGCAAGCAAGAAAAAATAAAATCTGCCTGAACCGCCTGTTCAATACCCACTGCCTGAGTCCTGAAAGATTGAGCATGATCTAGCGCTTTCTGTTCAGTCCGGTTCCAGACCCAAACCGGATGTCCGAGTTTTGGCAAATGGGAGGCCATATGCCAGCCCATTGCCCCAAGTCCTAAAAATGCAACTGTATGACTCAAAAAATACTCCTTATATTAAGCGACTGGCTTAACCTCAACTTCTGTTGCGGTCGATGCAGGTTCAGGCAATTCTTTATCTTCACCACGATTTAGGAACAGGTTCAACAAAATCGCAGCCAAAGTCGCAGTACCGATACCACCCAAATCGAAACCACCAATCTGCAAGCTATAATTACCTGTCCCCATAATCAGACACACCGCACCAATAATCAGGGTACTGTTCTTGGTAAAATCAACATGGTTATCCACCCAGATTTTGGCACCCGCCACAGTAATCAACCCGAAGACCACAATCGATGCGCCACCCAATAAAGCTACTGGAATGGTACTGATCACCGCACCAAATTTAGGTGAAAGTCCCAGCAAAATAGCGAAGATCCCGGCAAAAATAAACACGGTGGTGGCGTACACTTTGGTCACTGCCATCACACCGATATTTTCAGCATAAGTGGTCATCCCGGTACCGCCGACAGAAGCGGATAATGAAGTACAAACCCCATCTGCAAAGAAACCGCGTCCCATATACGGCGACAGATTTTTACCAGTCATTGCGGATACCGCTTTAAAGTGCCCAAGATTTTCTGCAACCAGAATAATGGCCACTGGTGCAATCATCAGCATGGCATTCATTTCAAAGACCGGACTCTGGAAATTCGGCAAACCAAACCATGCTGCTTCACTGACTTTGGTAAAATCAATCGCAGATCCGAAGCCCATGACGTTGGTGAACAGGAAATAAATCAGGTAGGAAGACAATAAACCCAACAGCAGCAGCAAACGGCGCACCATTCCGCGGGTAAACACGGCAATCACACTGATACAGATAATCGTGATTAACGCCATCCAGGAATCAAACTGGTTCGCTGAAACACTCTTAATTGCGACCGGTGCCAGATGCAGACCAATAATCATCACGATCACGCCTGTGACCACCGGTGGCATTAGTTTTTCAATCCAGTTGGTGCCAGTTTTCATCACCAACAGGCCAATCAAGGCATAGACAATACCGCAGGCAATGGTTCCTCCCAGTGCCAGCCCGATATTGGGATTTGCCCCGACACCGGAATAGCCAGTCACCGCAACCACGGCACCAATAAAGGCAAAACTGGAACCCAGATAACTTGGCAAGCGACCGCCCGTGATCAGGAAAAATAAAATAGTGCCAATCCCGGTAATAAAAATCGTGAGATTGGGATCAAACCCCATTAATAGCGGTGCCAGCACGGTTGCCCCAAACATGGCAAACACATGCTGCAACCCCAGAATAATACTTTTACCAGCCGGCAGATATTCATCTGTTTGAACCGGGGTGGTATCGATATTGCCTTGGTAAGGCTTAAATTTTGGAAACCACGTTTCTTTTTCTTGCATGAGCTTCCCCTCCTTGATTAGGACTGAATTGATTTAGCACATTTTGTGTGGCTCACAGTAAGAACGGTTAAAGTACATCAGCGCATTGCCTTGACGCTGGCACATGGCTTTCACTTCACAGAACAGCACATCATGACTGCCGATGGATAATTGCTGCACCACCTCGCAGTCGAAACTGACCAAGGCATCCTCAAGTACGGGTGACTGGGTCAGCAACGTTTTCCAGTTCCCCTGACTGAAACGCTCTGCCATTGGTGTTTTCCCACCAAACAGATTGGACAGATGCTGCTGGTGTGATGCCAGGGTATTTACACATAAAACCTTATTATTCTTAAATATTTCATAAACTGAAGCTGAACGGTTCAGGCAAACCAGCAAAGTTGGCGGTGTATCGGTCACACTACATACGGCTGAAGCTGTAAATCCTGCCTGCCCTGCATCGCCTTGTGTAGTAATGACATTTACTGCAGCGCCCAGATTGGACATGCCCTGACGGAAAATCTGCTGGTCGACCTGAGTAAATACTTCAGCATCGGTTTCAGTCTTTAAAACCTTATTTAATGCATTATTCTCTGTAAATGTTTCGGCAATAATTTTAGACAGTTTGGCATTCATGCGGTTCTCCCCACCCCAAGTCAGTTTTCAGTGACAGTCTTAGGGCTGATATAGATGAAATTGAATCAGGTGGTTCGGCTTATACATGGGCAATCGAGGCGATTTCGACCAGCGCATCCGGTTTTACCAAACCAGTCTGTACGCAATAACGTGCCGGCTTATCTCCCGGGAAATATTCTGCATAAACTGTGTTAATTGCGGCATAATCGGCCCAGTCTTTGACAAAAACATGGTTAAACGTCACGTCATCCATGCTGCCACCGGCCTCTTCAATCACGCGCTTGATAGTTTCCAGAATATGCCGGGTCTGGGCTGCGGCATCACCGACATGCACCACGTTATTATTTTCATCAAAGGCCAATGTGCCTGATACATAGACAATATTGTCTGCCTTGGTTGCCGGTACATAAGGTGCTAATGGTTTCGACGTTCCTTCTGGAATAATGATTTCTTTAGGCATACTGTTTTTTCCTTAATCCTGATCTTTAATTCTTTAGGCACTTTCAGCCAATTTGGTTTCTTTTAGTGATTCACTTTCTTTTTGAAAGGTATTGACAAAATTTGCGGTATCTGACACCCAGCCAAAGAAGGTCTTGATGTTATACAGGCTGGCTTCATGGGCCTCGACCGGACCCGCCTGATGACAGGCATCTGCTAACGCAACACCAAAATATTCCAGGAAGAAGCCATCACGTAGGGTCGATTCCACACAGACATTGGTGGCAATACCCACAAAAACCAGATTGCGAATACCACGGACACGCAACATGCTGTCCAATGCGGTATTAAAGAAACCGCTATAACGTGGCTTTTCAATAACCAGGTCTTGTGGCAGTGGCTTTAACTCATCAATCAGCTCAAAATCCCAACCACCTTTGGCCAGTAATTGCCCCTGTAATTCGGGACGTTTACGCATGGTTTTTAAGGCATTGGATTTATGAAAATTTGGAGAGTCGGTACCACCTGCTTCCTTATATTCGGCATCCCAGCCATTTTTGAAATAAATCACCTGAATACCGGCTGCATGTGCAGCATCAACAGCCTTTTTAATATTTTCAACCACCGGCTTGGTTTTCGAGACATCAAAGCCGGCCAGATCCAGATAGCCACCCTGAGAGGTATAGGCATTCTGCATATCAATCACAATCAAGGCTGTCTGTTCTGGTGCAAGACAAATCGCTTCGGGTTCCGCTTTAAGCGTTTTCCCTGTGCCGAGTTTTTCAGTAAAACCGGCTGTTACGACTGATTCACTCATGCGCTTTTCTCCAGAACCGGTGCTGCACCTTCAATGACAATATGGTCACGACATTTCATCAGCGGCTGGATTTTTTGACCAAAATCTTCAACCCCTTGAATAAAATCATCAAACGTCAGTAACACACCTTCCGTACCTTTGATTTCACCAATTTCATCCAACATTCGTGCCACATTTTCATAAGAGCCTACCAAGGTGCCCATGTTGATATTCACTGGAGATACGCTAGAAGCCATTTGACGGATATTGGTGTCTGTACCGGAAGTCGTGTCTTTCCCTCCCTGATTCATCAACCAGTTAATCGCTTCCATATCGGCACCATCGTTATAATGTTGCCATTTAGCCTGAGCTTCTTCATCGGTTTCGGCTGCAATCACCATAAACAGTACATAGGTCTGTACATCACGGCCCGTCACATCCGTTTTTGCTTTCAAACGGTCATTGATTTCGGCATAAGCCGTTGGCGTATTTAGTCCTTTACCAAATACGAAGTTGTAGTCAGCATATTGCGCAGAAAATTCCAGACCGGCATCCGACTGACCTGCACAGATGATTTTCATATCGGCTTGCGGGCGCGGGCTAACACGGCAGTCGTCCATCTGGAAATGCTCACCGTTAAAGTCTGATTTTCCGGTTGCCCAAAGCTCACGCAAAATTTGTACATATTCACACAGATATTCATAGCGTTTGCCAAAGTACTCATTGCCTGGCCACATGCCCATTTGGGTGTATTCAGGTGGCTGCCAGCCGGTCACCACATTCAGACCGAAACGGCCATTAGAAATAGAATCAATGGTAGATGCCATACGTGCCACAATTGCCGGTGGCATGACCAAAGTGGCTGCCGTTGCATAAATTTGAATTTTGCTGGTCACCGCTGCGAGACCCGCCATCAGGGTAAAAGTTTCCAGGTTATGTTCCCAGAATTCGGTCTTGCCACCAAAGCCACGCAGCTTGATCATGGAAAGTGCGAAATCGAAACCATAGTGTTCAGCACGCTGCACGATTTGTTTGTTTAACTCAAAAGTCGGCATGTACTGTGGTGCATTTTCAGAGAGTAACCAGCCGTTATTTCCAATTGGACAGAAGACACCTATTTTCATTTTCACACCTCATTATTTTTAACCAATATTCAAAATCCTGTTGCCAATTCAGGTTTTTTATTTATGCTCAAAATATTGCAAAGCGCGTGCCAATTTATTTTATTTATTTATTTTTAAATACTTAATATTTATATTTTTGAATTTTTAGTAAAATAATGACTTTCACCCCTGAATCAATTTTGCTCATCGTGTTTCATTCAGGTGCATTAAAATTGATCATCATCGCTTTTAGGAAGAATCAGATTTTGAGTAAAAACCATAAAAATAATTCATTAGAAAAAATAAAAAGCCAGAAACAGGTTCTGGCTTGAGCAAACAAAGTTACTTGCTGAAAATATCAGGCTGATTTTAAAAATTGCAGTATGCTTTGGTTGATCTGGGCGGTTTCAGTCACTGTAGAAGCATGCGCTCCTGTTGCAAACAGACTGAGCTGACTATGCGGCAATAATTGCTGAAGTTGTTGCGAGCGTTGATAAGGCACCAAAAAATCATCTTGATTGGCAATCAGATGTACAAGAACATCTTTGAGCGCCTGCTGATGTGCCTCCTCTAGCTTAAAAGCCTGCACTGCCTGTATACGAGCTAAGACATTTTGAATTGGCGGAAAGTCCAGTAGCTGTTTATTTTCTGCTTCTGTTAACGGGTCAAGATGTGTCGAGATCCAGTGTGGAGGATACAGAAATAAGGCTTGTGCCCGCACATAAGCCTCGGCTCCGCTATTCAACAATAATGATGTGCGTGCCTGAAAACATTTTTGGGTATGTGAATCCAGTTCTCCCCAGGCATTCAACATAGTCAGGCTGAATAACTTAAACGCTTTATCAACCTGATAGGTTGCGAGTTGCATGCCGATATGCCCACCCAATGCATGACCAATAAAATGAAATTCACGGATATCCTGATTGATCAATAAATCCAGAATCTGTCGGGCCATATGATCTACGCAATAAGGTATTGACAACAGTCCAGAATCCGAATGGCAACCTTCCTGATCATAAGTCACCACATGAAAATCTTGCTGCAAAACTTCAATTTGTGGATTCCAGAAACTGGCATGTCCGCCTAGCCCAGAAGAAAGCACTACATAAGGCGCATCGGCCCGTGCTGCACGATGAATAAATAAAGACATAAAATTCTCATAGTTTCGCTATGAGATGAGTGCAGCAAAATACATGCCTGAACAGGACTATTTTTGAACAATTGTTAAAATTATAGCCAGTACACATTAAAGCTGTAATAAAATTCCTGTACCTCAAAGCGCACGTTATAGCCTAGATCTGTTAACTCCGCAGACAAGTCACGAATATCTTCCAAAGGCAGATGTTTAGGAAAAACTGTCAGTACCGCTGTATTGCCTTGCCGGGCATTATCTTCAATCAGTTGCGCCAGACGTGGCTTATACATTTCAATATTCAGGTTAGCAACATTGGATAAAATTTTGGCCTGATCTGCCGTCATAAAAGTCATTTTTATTTTCTCTTTTGATGTTATTTCATTAAGCTAAATGATTTATAAAGCGCTTAATATTTCACTTTTGTATCAGAACAAGCTGAAATAATTGCATAAAAAAATCCCTCATGATGAGGGATTTTTTTGATCAAACTTACTGGCCTGGTAGAGGAATATATTGTGAAGCACTGTCTTGTGCCTTACGTTCAGTCACCACAACTTTTAGCATCATGGTTTTCCCTGCCCGCTCAATTTCAATCTGAATGGTACTGTTTGGCTTTTGCAAAGCCACAAAATTAATCAGATGTGAGGCGGAACTAATCTCTTCCTCATTTACTTTCATAATTTTATCACCACGCTGGATTCCCGCTTTGGCAGCAGGTCCATCTGGGAGCACTTCTGCGACCGTTACGCCTTTTTCTTTGGGTTGCAGGACATCATCACGCTCTGCAGGTAATAAGCTGATCCCTAACCAGCCACGAACCACACGGCCATCTTTCAAAATGGCATTCATCACCTGCTGACAGATTTTGGCCGGAATGGCAAAACCAATCCCCAGTGAACCACCAGACTGCGAGAAGATTGCGGTATTGACGCCAATTAAATTACCGGCGACATCAATAAGTGCACCGCCCGAGTTACCCGGGTTAATTGCAGCATCGGTCTGCACAAAGTCTTCATAGGTATTAATACCCAAGTCTGAACGGCCCGTTGCTGAGATAATCCCCTGCGTCACGGTTTGCCCAACACCAAAAGGATTACCAATGGCCAGAACCACATCACCGACTTCATTGCCACTGAGTTTAAATGGCAAAACTGGCAATTGCGTCAGTTCAATCTTGATCACAGCCAGATCGGTATCCGGATCAGTTCCGACCACCTTGGCTTCAGCACGACGACCATCCTGCAAAGCCACTACAATCTGATCGGCCTGTGCAATCACGTGGTTATTGGTCAGGATATAACCGTCTGGACGTACAATTACACCCGAACCTAAACTGTTTTCATTCGGGCTTTGTCCATACTGGTCAGGCAACTGATCGCCAAAGAATTCACGAAATACCGGATCGGTCAGTAAAGGATGCGCCTGTTGCTTGACTTTTTGGGTAGTAAAAATATTCACGACAGCGGGTGCTGCCACTTTTACAGCAGCACTATAGGAGACCACGCCTCCTGAGCGCGACGTATCAATCAACGGCTCTACTTTTTCAGCAGGCATTTTGACACCATCTGGCGCAACTGGTGCCTTTGGTTTTTGTAGTTGTTGCCACCCCAAAAAACCGATAATGACTAAAATCAGTAACACCCAGGGTAACCATGTAAAGGTGCGGCGCACGTTGCTATCCTCTAAAATATTTTAATTCGTTGATGACTAAGTAATTTGTGTCCTATTGTAATGCGAAATACATAACTAAACACAAAAAATTCCACAGAGATTTGTGCAGCTTTAGTTACAATTAGACCTATAGATAAATATGGGCAAGTTTTTAAACTTACAGGAATTTTATGGCGAATTTGAACGATATTATTCAATGGTGTGACCAAACTTTGGCAGCACGTGAATTTAAGGACTATGCACCGAATGGCTTGCAGATTGAAGGCAAATCCGAAGTGAATAAAATCCTCTGTGCCGTGACCGCCTCCCAGAGTGCAATTGAAGCTGCAATTGAGCAAGGCGCTGATCTATTGCTGGTTCATCATGGCTATTTCTGGAAAGGAGAAGCCTATCCGATTACGGGAATGCGTGGTAAACGCATTAAAACCCTGATTCAAAATGATATTTCACTGGTTGGCTATCACCTACCTTTAGACAGTCATCCAACTCTGGGAAATAATGCTGCCATTGCGGATTTATTAGAACTCGAAAATATCGAACAGCTTGATCCGAGTGAAAAACGTCCGATTGGCAATATTGGCTATTTAAAACAGCCAATGAGTCCGGAAGATTTTAAAAATTATGTTTCAGAAAAGCTGGGCTTTGATGCGATTCATCTGCCTGCAGACAAAACTCAAATCCATAAAGTCGGTTTCTGTACCGGCGGTGCGCAGGATTATATTCAAAAAGCGGCACTACAAGATTGTGATGCCTATATTTCAGGTGAAGTGAGCGAACGCACCTTTTATGAAGCTCAGGAACTGAATGTCCATTATTATGCCTGTGGCCATCATGCGACTGAAAAATACGGTGTGCAACGCCTGGCCAAGGCTATTTCAGAACAGTTTAATATTGAGTATGATTATTTCGAATTAAACAATCCGATTTAATTCGACTGACGGTTATGATCAGTGGCTTTATTCATATATTTTCAGGCTTTATTCTGTATTGTTATTTATACACGATGCCCATTTCTGCCCGATTATCTATTACAATAAAGCCACTTATTGTTAAAACCCAGCAAAATGCAAGGAATTGAAAACATGACAACCATTACTTTACCAGCATTACCTTATGGCTACGAAGATCTTGCTCCACACATCAGCAAAGAAACTTTAGAATACCATCACGACAAACACCACAATACGTATGTGGTTAACCTGAATAACCTGATCGCTGGTACTGAGCTTGAAGGCAAAACTCTAGAAGAAATTATTACAGCAACTGCTGGTGATGCTTCTAAAGCAGGTGTTTTCAATAACGCGGCTCAAGTTTGGAACCACACGTTCTACTGGAACTGTATGGCTAAAAACGGTGGCGGTAAAGCAACTGGTACTTTGGCTGCGAAAATTGACGAAGCATTCGGTTCTTATGAAAAATTTGCTGAAGAATTTGCTGCTGCTGCAACTACTCAATTTGGTTCAGGTTGGGCTTGGTTAGTGGCTGACGAAGTAAACGGTCAGCTTTCTATCATGAAAACTTCAAATGCTGATACGCCAATGGCGCACGGTAAAATTGCAGTGTTGACGATTGACGTTTGGGAACACGCTTACTACATCGATTTCCGTAATGCTCGTCCTAAGTACATCTCTACTTTCCTAGAAAGCCTAGTAAACTGGGATTATGCAAATGCGAAATATGCAGGTCAGCCTGCAGGTGTTGAGAAATAATTTTTTATTTCTTTGCTAAAAAAATCACCCATTTCGGGTGATTTTTTTATTTTTAGGCTCTAAATGAATATTTATGAAGCAAACAATTCATTTCTTTACATTAATTGATTGACGACCTGGTTATTCATCCCTAAAATGCCGATCAGATTCTCCAATAGCTCAGTCGGTAGAGCGACGGACTGTTAATCCGCAGGTCCCTGGTTCGAGCCCAGGTTGGAGAGCCATCTATTCTTCCATAGCTCAGTCGGTAGAGCGACGGACTGTTAATCCGCAGGTCCCTGGTTCGAGCCCAGGTGGAAGAGCCAAAATTTTGAAGAAACCCACTCATTGCGAAGTGGGTTTTTTTATAGCTGTATTTTTTAAATTGAGATCATATTGATTTATATGCGCGATCAACCGCTCATTTCTTATGCTCCAGATCACTTATCAAAATTAAGGCTGATCACGATTTTGCTGTTAGGGCCGGTTTACATAAACATAACAGTTTGAACTACAAACCTTTTCGACTATTTTTAAAACACTTGATTCAATTTATGCTGCTTTTTTCTAAAAGTGCCTTGACCCCTTTTCAAATCTCTCTATAATCGCTGTCAGATTCTCCAATAGCTCAGTCGGTAGAGCGACGGACTGTTAATCCGCAGGTCCCTGGTTCGAGCCCAGGTTGGAGAGCCAATCTATTCTCCCATAGCTCAGTCGGTAGAGCGACGGACTGTTAATCCGCAGGTCCCTGGTTCGAGCCCAGGTGGGAGAGCCAAGATTCTGAAGAAACCCACTCATTGCGAAGTGGGTTTTTTTATTCTCCCCTTTTGTGATCTGTGTTTAATTTGAGTCAGTTTATATTTTTTGTGATTGGCTGCCTGGCAACTTTTGCATTAGTTTGCCTGCTCTTGCCGCATCTCTTCACCCGTCAAAAGAAATTCTATCCAAAGCGCGTCATTACTGCTTTTGAAAGCAGGATGTTTACACGTCTGAAAGATGCCTTTCCCCATCATCACATTCTTGCACAAGTCGCATTTAGCGCTTTGATCACGCACGATCAGATGAAAATGCGTAATCAATTTAATCGTAAAGTTACAGACTTCGTAGTACTTGATCGTGAATATAATGTAGTGGCGATTGTCGAACTGGATGATCCGAGCCATATTGGCAAAGAGCAGGAAGATGCTGAACGTGATGCGATGCTGATTGCAGCAGGCTATACCGTGATTCGATACACTCAGATTCCAACTATCAGACAACTGCAAAGGGATTTAAAATAAATTAAGCTGCAATTTCGATATTTCTCGCTGCAGCTTGAATTGGATTAATCAAAGCCTCCTGCTCCGCTTTTAATTTCTCGGCAGCTTTTCATGCTTCAAAACTAACCTATCCTCGTCCAATTTAGCGTCTCATCACAAGCATTCTCAGTTAAACCTGCCTTTCTGCAGAACTAGGGTGATAAAGTTTAAATTATCGCTCTATAATCCTTTCGAAAACAAAATATAAGTCAGATGACCTGATCGGCCTGTTCCATTTCCGGCCATCATCACCTTGCTTATTTTTGGCGTTGTTTTTTTATTCAGTGATCGTTTATTTATGCAAAATTCTATTCGTATTGGTATCGCGGGTTACGGTAATCTTGGCCGCGGTGTTGAAACTGCCATCCAAAAAAATCCTGATATGCAGCTTGTCGGTATTTTTACTCGCCGCTCACCAAGCAGCGTCTCTCCTTGCTTTGCAGAAACTCAAGTGTATAGCATGGATGCACTATTAAATGATTTTAGCGATAAAATTGATGTGCTGATTCTTTGTGGCGGCTCTAAAGATGACTTGCCACAACAAGCGCCTATCTTTGCAAGTAAATTCAATACTGTAGATAGTTTTGATACGCATGCACGTATTCCGGAATACTATGCTGCAGTCGATGCACCTGCCCTTGCTAACAAAAAAACAGCCATGATTTCTATTGGCTGGGATCCTGGCATGTTCTCGATTAACCGTTTATTTGGTGAAGCGTTATTACCAGATGGTGAAACTTATACTTTTTGGGGTAAAGGCTTAAGCCAGGGACATTCAGACGCGATCCGCCGTGTAGCAGGTGTGAAAGCTGGTGTGCAATACACCATTCCATCTACTGACGCGATTGAACAAGTCCGCAGTGGCGCACGACCTGAGTTAAGCACCAAAGACAAACATCATCGTGACTGTTATGTGGTATTGGAACAAGGAGCTGATGCAGCAACAGTTGAACAAACCATCGTCAGCATGCCTGATTATTTTGCCGATTATAATACGACTGTGAATTTTATCAGTGAGGAAACTTTACTGAAAGATCATCAGGATATGCCACATGGCGGTTTTGTCATCCGTAGTGGTAATACCAGTGATGCACAAAAACAGGTGATTGAGTTTTCTTTAAAGCTGAATAGCAATCCTGAGTTTACCGCAAGTGTGTTAGTGGCTTATGCCCGTGCCTGCTACCGTCTGAATCAAACCCAGCAATATGGTGCTAAAACAGCATTAGATGTAGCACCTGCTCTACTTTCAATTAAATCTCCTGAGCAATTGCGTAAAGAATTGCTTTAAGATGATTTAAATATAGCCACCGATCGGATGATGGGTGGCTATATTTTTCTGTTGAAAAGCGCAAATTACTTCATCAAGAAATATCGAATATCTACAATCGAGTGAGATAGTTTTCGACAAATGAGCAACTATCTACTACACAGACATTTGCAGTATTAGACAAGTGCAAAGGGATTTTAGATAGATTAAGGTGCTGTTGCACTACTTTCAGACGCAGCTTGTATTGAATTTGCCTTAGCATCCTGCTCTGCTTTGAGCTTTTCCGCAGCTTCTCGTGCTTCAATACGTGCAATCATATCTGCCTGCTGCTGCTTGTATTTTTCCTGATTTTTAGCATCACTATTCACTGCAAGAAATGCCATACTAATTAAAAATACCGGAATACAAAGTGCAAGCGTACCGAAGATCAATAGCTTTTTTATACTGCGGGGCTGTGGCTGCTCGGACATAACAAACCTGCTTTGACAATCATTTAACTTTCACCCCTACTATAACAAATTAAAGCTCTTGCTCAAATTTTGAAAATGCGAAAATAAAAAAGGAGCCCTAGCTCCTTTTAATATCTTCGCTTTTATTTTTACTTCGCTGGCATATTTTCTTCAATGAATTCTACAAGCTCTGTATTTTTTAAAACGATTGCTTGAGTATGTGATGCACCATCAACTCCTAGGAAAGTCACATCCGTACCCAAAGCCGCCAAATTCTTTTGCAAGGCATCTGTAACATCATAAGGTACTGCCATATCTTCTTTACCCTGAATAATCATTACCGGTACATTTATTTTTTTGGTAGCAGGCTGATTATCCCTTAAGAAATTTTTCACAGATAAATTTTGATCAAAATTATCAGTCAGCCCTGGATAGTCCACCACTGTTTTCCCAGGATTTTGCTGTAACCATTGATCTATATCCGTACTAAAAGCTGTCATTAAATTTTCTAAACACAGACCATTTTCACCAGTAGTACCTTCAGCACGTTCTGCAACCAGCTCAGATGTGCTTTCAAAGATATCTTGATAAGCAAAATTTGGCTCATAGGCTTTTATTCCAACACCGACATAGGCTGCATAGGCAAGAAGTTCTGAATAAACAGCTTTCGCAGTTCCTGGTTGAACGGCACCAGCACCTTCACCTAAAATCAATTTATTTAAAGCTTGCGGTGCAACTGTACCAATAATATAGCCCAAACTAGATGCAGGTGCTGCTGCAACTGCTGCTTTATAATTTGGATCATTCCCTGCAAACTCTGCTGTACCCAAAGATGCATGTCCACCCTGTGATTGCCCCACAGATACCCATGCACCATTAAATTTATCGCCTTGCTGCTGCTTAAACCCTTTCACTGCATAGATTGCAGATTGTGCGGCACTCTTTAAATGCAGATAAGGATGAATCCCTCGAGTTCCTAAACCCTCATAATCAGGTGCAACGATGACATAACCTTTGGCGAGTAAACTCTCGGCCATTATTTTAAACCGTGGATTAAGAATATTTGAACTTGGTGCACAGCTATCACCACTCCCAACAGTTCCATGCTCCCACACCACTACACGCCAACCGTCTCTCGGTTGTGGAGTTCTAGGATAGATAACCAATGCTGTAGCTTCTGCTGTATTTCCCTGCACATTTGGCATGTTATATCGCATAACTCGAATACTTGATGCTTGGGTTATGACATCCTTGGTATAGGCTTGTTCACTCAAAAAAATCTTTGGCTGGGGGACAAAGATATCATTGTTATCATCATCGCCACACGCAGATAAAAACAGTACTGAAGAACACAGTACGCCCAACATTAATTTCTTATAACCATTCTGCATATTTCTATCCTTTTATTGTTATTCCCTATCTCTTTTTATCGAGATCACTCAAAATTAAGCATAAAAAAAAGCATCCTTATAGGACGCTTTTGTTATTAGCCGATAGATGGTTAGTACCAAAGAGCCAGAAAAATTCCAGAAAAGATTATGAATCCAATCCAGCGGTTATGCCTAAACGCCCAGAAACACAAATGTGGATTTTTATCTCGAGTTTTAAACCATTGGTAAATAAAATCGAGAGCGACAACAATTAATGCAGCCAAACCAAATGGAATCAGTAAATTTTCTAGCCAAAGTGCTACAGCAATCAAAAGAATACTAATGGCCTGCAAAGCGCTAATGATCTGAATATCATATCGACCAAATAAGATCGCGGTTGATTTCACCCCAATCTTTAAATCGTATTCACGATCTGCAATTGCATATTGGGTATCATAGGCTACGGTCCAGGCCAGATTACCAAAATATAGAAGCCAGCAGGTTAAATCCGGCGTTTGTCCAACTGCGGTATAAGCCATCGGAATCGACCAGGAAAATGCTGCACCCAAAAAGACTTGAGGTAAATGGGTATAGCGCTTCATAAAAGGATAAATAAACGCTAAAAATAAAGCCCCAAATGACCAGTAAAAAGTTTCGATTGGCAGAAAAAATAGTAGGCAGGCACTGGCAGACACCAAAACCAGAAATACCATCACAGCTTCTTTGGCACTGATAATCCCAGTCGCTAGCGGACGGTTTTTAGTACGCTCCACATGTGCATCGACTTTACGGTCAGCAAAATCATTAATGGCACAACCTGCCGCCCGCATAAAAATCACACCCAAAATCATGGGAATTAAAATTTCAATACGTGGCATGCCCTGAGCTGCAATCCACAGCGCCCACATGGTAGGCCAAAAAACCAGTTCAGTCCCAATCGGTTTATCAAAACGACAAAGATAATAATAGGCGCTAAGACGCTCACGCCAGGTGATTGCTTGTGCGGTTGCCATAAAAATCAAGCCCGTGAATTTTGTATAAAGTGTTCAAATGCCGGTAAAAATGTTTCTTGTACGATAAATTTACAGCCGTGCCAAGTATAGCAGCTCTGACGGGTCCAGCCCTCATCTAAAAGTACCACCCGGCGCTGGCACAGTGGATTAGTGCGCTGAAACAGAAACCAGCCAATCGGTTTGGTGCCAATATGCTGAAAAATTCGGGCTTTTTTTTGCAGGCTTAAAATCGGAAAGATGCTTTTGGCTTTCACCCAAGGAGACTGTTCCGAGCCGTAGAGATAACTTTCACGCACCCAGGAAGTATGCTGATGTGACATCTGCATCCATTTGGCATTGGCAAAGCTTAAACGCTGAAAATGCTCTTGAATTGGCTCGACATGGAATTGTCCTTGCGCCAAATCGGTCAGTTGTTGCGTGAGTGAACCCGATGCATACAGCCACGGTTTTAACTCAGCAGGCAGAGTTGACAGCAACACACGCTGATTTTGATTTCTAGAACGACTATTCATTGTTAACAGTTATCTGTTTTTGCAATGATTTCATATTTGCCTTGTGGGGTTTTAATTAAAATAAAACCTTCAGCACTCAAATAAAATGATTCTGGATAAGCATAATCCAGCGCTATTTCAGGATTTTTCAGCGCCACAAATTGAGCCTGCTTATAACCCTCGGGGGTCCGCCCCACTTCAAGATAAGTCACTTCAGAGAAGTTCAACTTAAAACCTTTGTTATGATCTTTTGGATCAATCCATGGATAAAAGCTGGTGTGCTTTTTACGTTGTGCCATTTAAGCCCATCAATCATTTAAAATTATAAATAGATGATACAAAAAAACCCGCGACATGCGCGGGTTTTCTTCGCTTTAATTCGTGATGAATTACAAGCTGTAGTACATATCAAATTCAACTGGGTGAGTAGTCGTGTTTAGACGACGAACTTCTTCAGTTTTAAGCTCGATATAAGCATCAAGCATTTCTTTCGTGAACACGCCACCTTTTAACAGGTAATCATGATCCGCTTGAAGTGCTTCAAGCGCCATATCCAGGCTATGCGCCACTGTAGGGATTTTCGCTTCTTCTTCAGGAGGAAGATCGTACAAGTTCTTGTCAGCAGCTTCACCCGGGTGGATCTTGTTTTGAATACCGTCAAGACCAGCCATCAACAATGCCGCGAAACCTAGGTACGGGTTCATCATTGGATCTGGGAAACGCGCTTCAATACGCTTGCCTTTCGGGCTAGACACGTAAGGAATACGGATAGATGCAGAACGGTTACGCGCTGAGTAAGCAAGCATAATC
Organism: Acinetobacter sp. L-24; assembly: GCF_056857555.1. The sequence continues at coordinate 26,095 of NZ_JBSXNI010000035.1, forward strand.
GGTGCTTCGAAATGTGGAACCAAACGCTTATACGAGTTTGTAGAAGGGTTGGTGATCGCATTCAAAGAACGAGCATGTTTAATTACACCACCGATGAAGTACAACGCCATTTCTGAAAGGCCTGCATATTCATCACCAGCAAACAGGTTTTTGCCGTCTTTAGAGATCGACATATGCACGTGCATACCAGAACCGTTATCACCCACCATTGGTTTAGGCATAAAGGTTGCTGTTTTTGCATATTGATGCGCAACGTTCCAAACCGCATATTTGAACTGTTGAACTTCGTCTGCTTTACGCACCATAGTGTTGAAGCTCACACCAATTTCTAACTGGCAAGAAGCAACTTCGTGGTGATGTACTTCTACACGACCTGGACCCATGATGTCTTCGATACGCGCACACATGTCTGCACGCATGTCATGTGAAGAATCTACAGGAGGAACTGGGAAGTAACCGCCTTTTACGCGTGGACGGTGACCAGAGTTACCGCCTTCGTAGTCTTTGTTAGTTGACCAAGCAGCTTCTTCAGCGATCAATGTATGGCGCGCGCCAGACATGTCGATTTCCCATTTTACTTCGTCAAATACGAAGAATTCTGGTTCTGGACCAAAGAATGCAGTGTCACCGATACCGGTAGATTTCAAATATTCTTCTGCACGGCGCGCAATCGAACGTGGGTCACGATCATAACCTTGACCAGTTGATGGCTCGATTACGTCACAAGTTACAACAACTGTTGGCTCTGCAAAGAACGGGTCGATAAAACCTGTTGCCGCATCCGGACGTAAAATCATGTCCGATGCTTCGATGCCTTTCCAACCTGCAATTGAAGAACCGTCAAACATTTTGCCGTCTTCAAATGTATCTTCATCAATACTGTCTGCTGGGTAAGTGACGTGTTGTTCTTTACCCTTGGTATCAGTAAAGCGAAAATCGACCCATTTTGCGCCACTTTCTTGTATGAGTTGAAGGACCTTGTTCGCCATGCTCATTTTGCTCCGATGTTTTTGTTGCACCCGTGAAGTGCGTGTTAGCAGTTGATAGTTATTAAGCAATTACCGTACCAACTTTTAAAAGTATAGATAAAATCTTGAAATCTTTATAAGAAATCATGAAGTGACAAAAATACTTTGCGGCTATTATACTAGCTGCAAAACTAAATGCACCATATTCAAGCATTCTTCATTTATTTTATTTCAGCTTTATTTTTTAGCGCACCTAAATAGTGCATGTATCTATAAAGATGTATGAGAAACATAGCTTTTTATAGCAAATATGCTGCTTTTTCTTACTTTTGTTATGTTTTTACTTGTTTTTGGCTAAAAATTGAGCGTTTTTTGGTAGATATCAGTAAAGAAAATTTTGCGATTCATTTGGGATTGTATGCCTATTATGAGGCATTTTCTTTAAATCTACTTTCAATAGAAAAGTTTATATAAAGCTTAATTATTCAAGTGATGTTTTTTTCATCAAGCATTTTACCTCTCTTTGATCTCATTTTTTCATTTTTAAGTTTTACTCTAAAAAATATTCGTTTAAAACTTTCTCTGAGTAAGCCTATTACTTTAAATCATGATTAAAATTTTATTTAATTTTCTATAGGTTTTTAAAGCCAATAAATTGATCGAAATTGTTGCGCCGAATGGGGCTATTTTTTGCTATGATGAAGCGTGCTTTATTTTCACACAATGAAATCAATGATTTAGTTGTGTCAGGCAAGTGCTTGCAACACGTATAAATAAAGTACGATCTGGACAACATTAGCACAGTTAAGTGCATTAATTTCAATAGGTTAAGCTCATGCTTTTAATGATCGACAACTATGACTCCTTTACTTATAACATCGTCCAATATTTTGGCGAACTGAATCAAGAAGTAAAAGTAGTCCGTAATGATGCCGTGACATTGGAAGATATAGAGCGATGGCAACCTAAGTATTTAGTGATTGGCCCCGGCCCGTGCTCGCCAAGTGAGGCAGGAATTTCTATTCCTGCCATTCAGCATTTTGCTGGCAAAATTCCTTTACTGGGCGTTTGTCTTGGTCATCAAAGTATTGGGCAGGCATTTGGCGGTGATATCGTGCGTGCCAAACGTGTCATGCATGGCCGTCTGTCTGATATGTACCACAGTGATACCGGGATTTTCAGCAATCTCCCTTCTCCATTTCCTGCAACGCGCTATCATTCACTGGTGATTGATCAAGCCACCTTGCCCGAATGTCTGGAAGTGACCTGCTGGACCAATGAAGCTGACGGCTCTATGGAAGAAATTATGGGTGTGAAACATAAGACATTGCCGGTCGAAGGCGTGCAGTTCCATCCCGAATCGATTCTGAGCCAGCATGGTCATCAAATCTTTAAAAACTTTCTCGAAATTTATGCCTAAGAACACCTTATGAATATTCAACAAGCTTTAAGCAATATTACTAAAAACATTCACCTGACTCAGGATCAAATGCAAGACGTGATGCGTGCCATCATGTCAGGCGAAGCGACCGATGCCCAGATTGGTGCCCTGCTGATGGGCTTACGTCTTAAAGGCGAAAGCATTGATGAGATTACCGCAGCTGCACGTGTCATGCGTGAACTTGCCACTAAAATTGATGTCAGTGACATTCCTTATCTGGTCGATATCGTCGGCACAGGCGGTGACGGTCAAAACCTGTTTAACGTTTCTACTGCCTCTGCATTCGTGATCGCAGCAGCCGGTGCAACTATAGCCAAACATGGTAACCGCGGCGTTTCGACCAAATCAGGTTCGTCAGATTTGTTGGAACAGGCCGGGATTAATCTGGACCTGAATATGCAGCAGACTGAACGCTGTATCCGTGACGTTGGTGTCGGTTTCCTGTTTGCACCGAATCATCATCAAGCCATGAAATATGCAATCGGTCCACGTAAAGAACTAGGGATTCGCAGCATTTTCAATTTACTTGGTCCGCTTACGAATCCGGCTGGAGTAAATCGTTTAGTCATTGGCGTATTCTCTAATGAACTCTGTCGTCCTATTGCCGAAGTCATGAAACAGCTCGGTGCTGAACATGTGATGGTAGTGCATTCACGTGATGGTCTGGATGAAATCAGTATAGCCTCTTCAACTCATGTCGCTGAACTGAAAAATGGCGAAGTCACGGAATGGGACATTATTCCTGAATCGGTCGATATTGAGTCGCAAACCCTGACCGGACTGATTGTGGAAGACTCTGCGCAAAGTCTGGCTTTGATCAAAGATGCGCTGGGCAAGAAGAAATCAGACATCGGTGATAAAGCAGCGAACATGATCGCGCTGAATGCCGGCGCAGGTATTTATGTCTCCGGTTTAACCAGCAGCTATAAGCAAGGTGTTGCACTGGCACATGACATTATCTACGGCGGTCAGGCACTTGAAAAAATGAGTGTGCTGTCTGAATTTACCAAAACCATTAAACATTACGAAGCTTAATTCGGTCAGGGATTTTGATCATGGTGGATATCGCAAACACAATTTTAGGTAAAATTGTTGACCGCAAAAAAGAAGAATTTGCCCTACGTTTAAAGCAGAAAAGTTATAAAGATCTGGAAGAACTGGCACAAGGTGCATCACCTGTGCGTGGTTTTGCCCAGTCTTTACTCTCGAAACGTCCGGGCGTCATTGCTGAAATTAAGAAAGCTTCGCCATCTAAGGGCATTATTCGCGAGAACTTTAACCCTGCGGAAATTGCAGCACAGTATCAGGAGGCAGGTGCAGCCTGTTTATCGGTGCTGACCGATGTAGACTTTTTCCAGGGTCACGATGACAACATTCAGATTGCCCGTTCACATTGCGACCTGCCTGCACTGCGCAAAGACTTTCTGATCGATCCTTATGGAGTTATCGAAGCACGTGCTCTGCATGCAGACTGTATCTTGCTAATTGTGGCTTGCCTGTCTGATCAGCAGTTAGAAGAAATGTCTAAAACTGCATTTGAACATCATCTGGATGTACTGGTTGAAGTTCACGATGAAGAAGAACTATCCCGTGCTTTAAAACTTTCTGATCGTTGTCTGCTCGGTGTAAATAACCGTAATTTAAAAACCTTTGATGTGGATTTAAACACATCATTACGTTTGAAAAAATTACTGGACCCTTCACGCCTGCTGGTGACTGAAAGTGGTATTGCCACACCTGCGGATATTGCGATGATGCAGAAAAATGATATTCACGCCTTTCTGGTCGGCGAAAGCTTCATGAAACAACCACGTCCGGATCATGCTTTCCGCGATCTGTTTGGTGAGCCTGAAGCGGTTTAAAATGTAAATGCTCACCTAAGCATTAAAAAAGCCCAATCTCAGGATTGGGCTTTTTTATTTTCAATATTGAAAAGTAGATCATAGATTCTCGAGCGTATTTAAAATCCTCAGCAATGTCATGAACGCAATTCAGTTCTCCTTTGTCTATTTTCAGACTATAATTCTTGTAAATTCCGCATCTCCCTTGTTTTTACATTATGAGTAAACACGATTCTTCATTATCTAAAGATCAGTACAATCTGCTGAAATCTTTTAAGAAGCAAATTACACAACCGCAAACGCCTGCGGTCGTTGCTGCACCTGTTGAAAAGACTGTCGAGCAAGAAGCGTTAGAAGAACTGGAATTATTCCGCAAGCAAATGCAGGGCGTACAAAAAATTGAATCGGGAAATACGGTTCAACTGGACAAACCACGCAAGAAAAAGCCGGATGCACAAATCTTGGCAAAGCGTGCAGCGGCTACTGGCCCGCTGGAAACAGAGGCAATGGCTTTATCAGATACTCAGGCCATGCTCAATCCTGTCGGCAGTCAGGCCAACTTGAGCTATCGCATCGCCACCTTGCAGCATAAAGTGTTTGAAGACTTGAAAGCCGGTAACTTGCGCTGGTTTGAAGCTGTGGATCTGCATGGCTGTACCGTGGAAGAAGCGCGTCAAGCCGTGCTGCAGATTATCCAGATCGCCAAAGATGAAAACCAGAACGTGATTAAAATCGTACATGGCAAAGGCCCGGAAGCGATTTTAAAAACCTATGTCAACGGCTGGCTGCGCCAGCATCGCGATGTTTTGGCATTTGTCAGTGCACCTGAAAAGCAAGGCGGTACCGGTGCGGTATTGGTTCTGCTCAAACGTGCAGAAAAGAATCCAAAGTTCAAACAGTAAACGGTTTTAGCCTCAAAACAAGGCATTGTAAAAGTTTTCTGCTACAATGCCGTCCTTGTTCATTCTCAGTTTAAGTGAATACGTCATATGACTATGCAGCAATCCTACGCAAACATTCTTACTGCCGTTGGCGAAGATCTAAATCGCCCTGGTCTCAAAGATACGCCTGTGCGCGCTGCGAAAGCATTTTCATATTTAACCTCGGGTTATAGCCAGACACTTGAAGAAGTGACCAACAAGGCGGTCTTCCCTTCCGATAACCGTGAAATGGTACTGGTCAAAAACATCGAATTTTATTCGCTATGTGAGCATCACTTATTGCCATTTTATGGCCGCGTACATATCGCCTATTTGCCAGAAGGTCATGTTTTAGGCCTGTCTAAATTTGCCCGTATTACTGAAATGTTTGCACGCCGTTTGCAGATTCAGGAAAATCTGACTCAGCAAATTGCAGAAGCAGTGGCTGAAGTCACCAAAGCACGCGGTGTTGCAGTAATGATTGATTCTGCGCACATGTGCATGATGATGCGCGGTGTAGGCAAGCAGGAATCAACCACACGTACGGTATCATTTATTGGTGATTTTAAAACCGACAAAGAAACACGTCGTGAATTTTTAAGTGCGGTTCCAGAAAGCTATTAATTATTAAAGCTTAAAAATAAGTTACTCAAAGCCTCGATCATTCGGGGTTTTTTGCTTTTGAAGGAAGAGGATATCAATACTTAATTCAAAAGCTCACTTGCTATAAATAACACCTGGTAACAGGGTTTAAAGACCTGTCCCAAAACTTGCTATGTTTCAGTCTAGAACTCAAACAATTCTTGCTTGTGTTTGCAACAAGCATACACTTGGATACACGATAAAGTTTTAATCCTGCCGCTCTCCCATTAAAGTAATTTGAAGTTGATATACAGCAAAGCGCTTTATATCTTTCTGATTGATTTTTAATGATAAGGAAAGTAACCATGGCGAATAGCAAAAATAACCAGGCGAAAGACAGCAAAAAATCAGCAAAAACTGCTAAAAAGACTCAAGATGAGAAACTGAAAAAGTCGAATAAAAGCAGTGATAAAGACAGTGATCGCAAAGTTACCAAAAAAGCGGCGAGCAGTAAATCTAAAGCGGCATCTTCTAAAAAAGACAATGCCAGCAAAGATGAAAAAGTGAAGGCAAAGAAAAATTCGAGCTCAAAAGCCAGTGATAAAGCGAAAGACCAAAAGACTTCTTCCGCGAAAAAACCGGCTAAAGCAAAAAGCAGCAACAAGAGTAAAGACGACACTAAAGTGAAAAAGTCTTCTTCAAAAAAATCGGCACCTGCTAAAAAGCAGTCGAGCAGCTCCTCTAAGAGCAAGTCAACCAAGGCTAAAACCTCGAAGACCAGTTCGAAAAAATCGAAGTAAAATGAAAAGCCCCTAGCTCTAGAAGACAGGGGCTTTTCTGTATCTTGTCCTTTCGTTTTTATAATTTGTATTAGCTGAAATATCGAATAATTTTAAATTTCAGAAAAGGCCGAATATGAAGCCATCTGCCAAAATAGCTCCACCAAAACGTCCGTCACGTGTAGTTTCGAATAGTTTTGATTATTCTCTGGACTTTGCAAAGGTTAATTTCCGCAAACGACCGGAGCTCTACCGGATTGGCCGTGGTGAACAAGGTGTATTATTGGTTGAGCCTTATAAATCAGAAATCCTGCCACACTGGCGCTTTGCAGATGAAGAAAAAGCACAAGCTAGCAGTGAGAAAATCTATCAGCTTTTTTTGGACTATTTAAAACAAGAAGATTTTATCGGTGCGGACATGGCACGCAAGTTTTTACAGATGGGTTTCACCCGTGCCCGACGTTATGCCAATCATAAAGGTGGCAAAAAATACGATGGCCCGGTTCCGGGGGATAAAAAAGGCTTGAGTGGTGCGCATGGCCGTTCCGAGCTGCCACGTAATCATGAAGATCCGGTTAAAGCCGCTGCTGCCAAAATCTTTAAACAGAAATGGGAGGAAGCTAAAAATCATCCCGAATATCTCCAGCAAAAACAGAAATTTCAGGAATTTATAGAGCAGCAGTCTGCAACTGGCTAAAAACCTTTCATTTAAACTGAGAGTGGCTGTGCGACAGGGTTCAAGGACTGATGAGCCATATAAACTCTGTTACGCCCGTTGTTCTTCGCCATATACAAGGCAGAATCTGCCGCATTCAGGAAGCGCTGATAATCCGGATGTCCATCATAAAGCACACAACCAATACTGACCGTAAATTTAAACTGCTGGCCTTGTGCCGAATTAATCATGCCATTTTCAATATATTTACGAATACTTTCGGCAATATTCAGGGCACGTTTCTCATCAGTATCCACCAGTAATAGCAAAAACTCTTCACCGCCGACCCGGAAAGCATAATCACTGCCCTGACTGTATTTTTGCAATGCTTCGGCCAGAAATTTCAAGGCCAGATCACCTGCTGCATGTCCGAATTTGTCATTAATACTTTTGAAATAATCAGCATCAATGGCAAGTAAAGACAAAGGCGTATGATTCTTACGGGAAAAAGTGATTTCACGTGAAATAATCGTATTCAAATAACGACGATTCAATAACTGGGTCAATGAATCATTACCGGATTCAATATATTCGGCCACCTGAAATAACTGATCTACCAACAACTGAATTTCGCGGTTCAAGTCACGGATCTGCTGGATCAGTCCCAGCATATTGTTTTTGTCCGTACAGTCCATAATATCCTGATTAAGTTCATCGACTTGATAAATTCGTTCAATGATTAAATCGACCTGATCAGAACCGGTAAAAGCATAAGAGGCTTTATGGATAAACCATAAACCGAACTCAGACTTGGACAACATCGGATGATTCAATTTCTCATGCTCAGAAAAGACTTTGAACATGAGTTCATTTTCCCAGTCCAGTAATGAGCTACGCTGTTTATCTTTTTGTACGGCCACATCCTGCATCGCTGAAAAAACACGATAACTGTGTTTAATTTCCTGATTCATGGCTGTCTTAGCTTCATAAGATCGGCACATGACTTCTGTGGCAAATCCCATGATCTGGACAATATAACTGCAGGTAGTCAACATACTGTGGTGAGGATTCTCATCCAGCAGTTCAAACATTTTACGCTCAATTTCACGTACACCGCGCATGATCAGCCAGGATGGAATTCCGACACGCGCATGCACATGCCCCACCATCGCCTGTTTCTGCACGGCATCGGCATAGCGTTTATTAATTCCCACACTAAAGCTTTCAAGTAGCCAGGCATTTAAAGTGTCGCGCAAGCGCTGTTGAATCAAGTCATCAGAAAAGAATTCTGCAGATTCCTTTTCAATGAGCATGTTTTTATAGAATTCTTCCACCAGAATCAGGGAATGATCTTGAATAAAGTGAAAGGCATGCAATAAGTCATCAGATGAATAATTTTGACAGATCTGTTCCCATTGCTCGGCCAGTCTTGCCATGCATTCATTATTCATACTGTCTGTTCCCCAAAACCTTGCTATTTTTACTCAAATTATGTGACAAATATAACAAATATCAGGTATTTTTCCTAAAATATCGATCAGATTATTTGTACCAAACCCAGCCAATCTTTTTATACAAGGGAAAACCGAACAGTAGCCTCATGGATACCACAGCACTTTATGAATAGTGCTGATCAGTTTTAACTCAATCTTAAAAATACCGGATCAAACCAAGACTCCATTGATCCCAGTCTTTGGACTGCTGTTGCTGATATTCCCAAGACAGCCGAAGTGCATGTTGTGGATTGAATGCATATTGGAGTTCAGTATTCAGTTTCAGCTGCCAGCGATGCGAATCCTCCCAATAAGGCAGTTCCACCTGCACCAGACTGTTGATCTGATCGCTCCAGATATTCTGGCACCCCACAGTAGGGCCTGCACCTACGCGCCAGCCTTGATCAAGTGCCTTGCCTGCCTGTAGCTGAGTTTGCATTTGTGCATAACATAGATGTTCACGGCTGGCATTTGCCCAGCTATAACCGCCCTGAGTTTTTAAGCTGGCGACGCCATGCTGCTCATCTTCACTAAACTGGCCATGCGCATCCAGTGCCTCCTGTTGCCAGCCCAGATTAAAACCCCAGGATAACGGCGTATTAAACGGATTGACCGGGTTATAGGAATTGACAGTAAATAGATCCAGATGTTCCAGCTTGAGCTCACTGTCACGATATTGCAAAGCCCCATCTAGAAACAGCAATTGTGTGCCGGTTCGAAAACCGCCTTGCGGGTCGATGAGATCATGATAAGCCTGCCGATGTCCAAGCTGGACAAAGGATTCTCCCTGAACCTGTCCGGCCTGAAGACTGATATTCCGTGCATGATGGCTTTGTACCGGATCTATTTTTGGACGTTCAGGCGCTTTACGCTGTTTCTCGATATCCAGCTGACTTCTTAAGCCTAATAACTTGCGGAAACGTGGCTGAGCAAAAGATTCATCAACTTTTTGTCGAAGAAAGTCCAGATATAAATGATCATAGGCCATTTCCAAAATTTTGGCCTGATCTTCTGCCGGATAAGTTTGCAAAATGGAAGACATTACACCTGTTTCTGCATAAGCCAGCTGATGTGCAGTTTTTGCCAGTGCTTTACCATGCTGTCTGGACTGAGCCAGCAATTGAGTTTCAAGCGCTGGACGGTAAACTTTCTGTTTGATCAAGCCCTGTTGTTCTACGACTTTCAGTGTTTCAATCGGAATCGCAGTCGAATTAAACTGTTTTTGTAGATTCAGCTCGGGACGTACCAGATCAAACAGTCCCAGTAAGCGATAAGCGCAATTATCACTGATAAAATAATAAGGGAAACTTACATTTTGCATTTCCCAGAGATGCTGTACCAGAAATCTGGTTTCTTGCGGGCTTAAGTTTAATTCATATTCCCATAAGTCCCGGCTTTCGAAGTCACCATACTCTTTGACCTTGCGGTAATACGGCATCAGTGAATATTCACCCGGATATTGTCCAGTCAGCCCTTTCCAGGCAAAGGACCAGTTGTCATTGCCATCGACCGTCGCAGCATAGTTGACCGCATAAGAAATCAGATTGAGTTGTTGCTGGTCTTTAGGGTCCAGACGCAACAAGGTATGACCAAACATCGAGCTGGGATTACCCATAAAATCCGTGGCATAGATCAGGGTTGCCTGATAAGGCTTGACCTCGCCAATCCATTTATCCAAATCCGGGCAACTGACCGCAGGCAATTGTTGCTCGGAAATATTCAATTGCTGCATTAACCAGCTGCTGCGTGCAGGAAACTTACAGCGGACGGACTGATTCGGCTCTGTGCTCAGGAATAAAGCCTGAATGTTATGCTGCATTTCTTTTTTTAGATCAGTTTTTCCCTGCTCTGCCAGGAAATAGCCCGAATAGTTAACCTCGCTATGACCTTGGGGATTGGCATACATGAGACGTTGCCAGGTAGTGCTCTGATCCAGACGCTGAGTTTCGGCCTGAGCGATATAATGCTGGATGTCTGGATTAATTTCGCTAGAAAAACTTAAAGGGCTGAATGTCAGGCCCAACATGAAGAACGCATATTTCATTCAGTTAACTTATTCTCATCAATTTCTTTTAGTCATAAGAAAACCCTGCCAGAACAGCAGGGTTTTTAGGGTGCGGATCAGATGTAGGATTTCAATACTTCATCTTTGGCCATCACAGTTTGTAAGGTGCTTAAAACTTGTAATGTATTCTGGTTTTCTTCGGAATAAATTTCAGAGAAATTCTGCTTGGAAACGCTAAAGAAACGAGCTTTATCTTCAGATTTAATATTCAAAAGTTCAGCCAGAACATTCAGGCTTTCACCCTCTCCAACTGCCATATCACGCGCCAATGTTTCAGCGTTTTCATTGGTAAAGGTCACCACTTGAGCGGTTACGGTACCGCCCTGGCTACAACCTAAAGTACCAAAAGTGATCCCGAGCCACTGATTCGTGAACAGAACGTTGGTCGTACCTGCAAAGAGTTTAGGAATAATACCAGACTGACCCGCCCACACCTGGCTTCCGATACCACAACCGACATCTCGGTCAGCCATCGCCATGCTTGAACCAGTCGCCAATACCGCCGCCAGCATAATTTTTTTCAACATAGTTATTCTCCAATTATTCTCATGCAATCTTTGTTATTACTCTAATAATGTAATTTAAATTACATACTCAGCAGAGTAGCGACAAGTCAAGTTTGGCGCAATTGAAAAAATGTATGCTTTACATAAACATAACCTGATTGATTTTACTGTTCCTTGAGCGCCCAATCGCCTTGTGAATTACGCTGTCCCAAGATTTTCAGTACTAACACCAGACTCAGCAATAACAACAAATACCAGGAGCCCAGTTTGCCCCATCCCACCATATGCCATTGCTCAATCTGGCTTGGATAGAGCCAGATCTGGTAAAAGGTACTGATGTTCTCGGCAATCCAGATAATAAACGCCAGAATCAGCAGTACGGGTAACATCGGCAACTGAAAAGTATGCCGATTCAGCTGAAAGCGAATTCTGGTTTTCCAGAACATCAGCACGCTCCAGACAAATAAAATCACCCGATAATCGGGAATAAAAAACTTGCTCATAAAGTTGATATAAGACAAGACAGCCAATGTCAGCATATGGCTAAAACGCGGCAATTTTTCAAATGAAACCTGATATAGACGTAAAGAGCGCGCAAAAAAACTGCCGACCGCAGAATACATAAAACCGGCAAATAAAGGCACGGTCAGGATTTTAAATATTGCGGGTTGAGGGTAATGCCAGGAAGCAATTGCCGGATGGGTCAGGAAGATTTCCATCACCATGGCCATGAGATGAAATAACGCAATCACTTTGGCTTCAGCCCAGGATTCCAGTTTGGTATAGAGCAATATCACCTGAATCAGCAAAGCAAAAAAAAGCAGATAGTCATACCGGTAAAAACCAAAGAAGAGATCGCTGCCCATAGAAGCAGTCAGTGCAAAAGCGAGCAGGAGTAAAATCCCAAATAAGGCAGCCGAAGCTGCCTTATAAGTAAATTCAAACCCTGATTTGAATAGATCGATCAAGGTTTACATCCTAAAGATATTTGGCACTATACTCATGTACGGTATCAATAAATGCTTTTGGATTCGCCGGATCAACCCACTGGGTAATACCATGACCTAAATTGGCAACATAACCGGTTTTCTCGCCATTGGCATAGGCATCATCCAGCATGGCTTTTGTCGCTTTAATGATGGTGTCTGATGAACCATATAAAGTTGCAGGATCCAGGTTACCCTGAAGTGCTGCACGACCAGCAACCGTTTGACGAGCGACATTCAATGGCGTGGTCCAGTCCAGACCAAATGCATCTGCGCCTGTCGTAATCATCGGTTCCAACCATTGACCGCCACCTTTGGTAAACAGAATTACCGGAATCTTGCGGCCGTCTTTCTCACGTTGCAAACCAGCGACAATCTTCTGCATATAGTTCAGCGAGAACTCGATATATTCACGATGTGCTAATGCCCCACCCCAACTATCAAAGATCTGTACCGCTTGTGCACCCGCATCGATCTGCGCATTCAAATATTCAGTCACTGCATCAGCCAGACGATCCAGTAAAGCATGCAAAACTTCAGGCTGCGCATACATCATCTGTTTGGTAAAACGGAAATCCTTGCTTGAACCGCCTTCGACCATATACGTTGCCAGAGTCCATGGACTGCCCGAGAAACCAATCAGAGGAACCTGACCGCCCAAGGCTGAACGAATGGTCGAAACGGCATTCATCACATAATCCAGATCCGACTTGGCATTAAATGCAGGCAGATTGGCGACATCCTGTTCGGTACGGATGGTCTTGTGAAATTTCGGGCCTTCACCGGCTTCAAAATACAGCCCCAGTCCCAAAGCATCCGGAACCGTCAAGATATCCGAGAATAAAATCGCGGCATCAAGATCATAACGGCGTAAAGGCTGCAAAGTTACTTCACAGGCCAGTTCAGTATTCTTGCAAAGCGAAAGGAAATCTCCTGCCTTGGTACGCGTTTCGCGGTACTCAGGCAAATAACGGCCAGCCTGACGCATCATCCATACTGGCGTAGCATCTACAGGCTCACGCAACAATGCGCGCAGAAAACGATCATTTTTTAAGGTCGTCATTCACATTCCCATCTTTCTTTGACATTGCCAACATCATAGCAAAAAGGCCGCAGTTTTAATAACTTCTGGCAACTTTAAAAACCGATCGGATTGATCGGCAACCTAGTGATTTACACAAAACAACTACTGCATCTCCACATTTTTTCTGTAATACTTATAGTGTTTTTTCACATAGTTAAAGAAATAATTCTTAAGGTTGAGTTACATGTTCGTTCGCACAATGCTCGCTGTGAGTCTAGGTTGCATTTTCGCAGGTCAAGTTTTTGCCGCGTCTACTGCTGAACAACCATTAAAACCCCAAGTGGTGACTAATGTTGCAGTGCAAGATCCGATTGATCCATTAGCAACTGAAGCTTCAGCGGCCCAAGCAGCACCTGCAGAAGCGCAAATTACTGCCCAAGAACAACAAGACTTAAAACAGGCATCTGAAGCGCTGAATGAGCTACAGGATACCGAAGATCAGACTGCCTCTGTTGGCGCAGCACCAAATACCAAAGCACCGACTAACTCTGCGGTGACCAAAGCTTCTTGGACTTTAGACGGTTTAAACAATGCCCAATGGTATGAAAATATCGGTGCAGGTCAATTCCCAGTTTACGCACGTGCGCATGTCATGCTGAATAATGCCCATGCATCACCAGGTGCGATTGACGGAACCAGCGGTAAAAATACACTAAAAGCCATTGCATCTTTCCAGCAAATGAATGGCATTAAACCGACAGGTGTTTTGACTCAGGAAACCTGGGATAAACTGGTGGCACGTCAGGGTTCTAAGCCAGCCTTTGTTGAATACACCATTACTGAAAAAGATCTGGCAGGCCCATTTGCCAAGTCTATTCCTTCAGATTATGCGTTACAGGCGAAAATGAAAGGCTTGTACTACACACGTGTCAGTGAAATGTTGAGTGAAAAATTCCATATGGATGAGAATTTCTTAAAGAAACTCAATCCAAATGCCAACTTTAATAAAGTTGGTGAAAAATTACTGGTCAGTAATGTACGTAATGACTTGCCTGAAGGTATTCACTTGATTGTTGCACATAAAGGCGCGAAACAACTGTACTTATTTAACAGTAAAAATCAAATGATCGCGTCATTCCCTGCCACCATTGGTAGTGCGGATACACCATCTCCAACCGGAACCTATAAAGTAACAGGTGTCGCACCAAACCCTTGGTACAGCTATTCACCGTCTAACTTTGTACAAGGTAAAAACTTAAAACCACTATCTTTACCACCGGGTCCTAACGGTCCTGTCGGGAATATCTGGATTGGTTTAAGCAAGAAATCATTTGGTATTCACGGAACACCAAACCCGTCTACCATTTCGAAAACAGCGTCACATGGTTGTATTCGTTTGACTAACTGGGATGCCAATGATCTTGGCCGTAAAGTCAAATCTGGGGTAACGGTTCGTTTCTTAGAATGATGATCGGTCTGCCGATTTGAATAAAAATAGCCTGCTTTTGAGCGGGCTTTTTTATTCCTTATGTTTACTTTCAGCTCTGTCGTTGCAAAAATGCAATGATCTGTCGCCTATTTGAGATTTTTTCAGTTATAAAACGACAGTATGATGATCTCAAGTTAAAAATAATGTCGAGATAAAATCATGAATGCTTTTCTACATCCTAGCGAAAATCGTGGTCATGTAAAAATGGGCTGGCTGGAGTCTAAACACAGTTTCTCATTTGGTAACTGGTATAACCCAAAGTATATGGGTGTCAGCGCTTTACGTGTCATTAATGATGACC
Organism: Acinetobacter sp. L-24; assembly: GCF_056857555.1. The sequence goes on from NZ_JBSXNI010000035.1 coordinate 41,145, forward strand.
TGATTGATGGACATCAGGGTTTTGGAACGCATCCACATGACAATATGGAAATCCTGACCTGTGTGCTGAAAGGAACCATTACCCATCAGGACAGCATGGGCAATCATGGCGGAATCGCTGCGGGTGAATGGCAACTGATGAGTGCAGGAACAGGTGTGCGGCACAGTGAAATGAACCAAGGCGACGAACAGGTCCATTTACTGCAAATCTGGATTATTCCAAATGAACGTAATGCCAAGCCGAACTATCAGCAAATCCGTCTTGACCCGCATGAGCAACCGAACCAGTGGCATTTGATTTGTGGTCCGAATGACAATGTACCGATGCATATTCGTCAGAATGCCGAAGTCAAAACTGCGGTGATTCAGCAAGGCCAAAGTCTGGAAGTGAAAGCGACCCAGCATATTAATTATGTACATGTTGTTTCTGGCACTGTCCAGATCGCTGAACATACAGTTGAAGCTGGCGGCGCAATTGCTTTTCTAGATGATACAGAAATTAAAGCAAGCGAAGATGCGCAAGTGATCTGGTTTGATTTGCCGGAAGTACCCAACTAAGCTTTTAAAGCTCTCAGCTCTAATGGCTATTGATCCCAGTGATTGATAGCCATTTTTTATACGTATAATCATGAATAAAAAATAATAGTTCGCAAAATCATAATAAGGCTGCTTAACCAATAAAATTATGCCTACGACCTATACAAATCCAACCAATTCTCATCACATTTTTACCTAAGCAATGCATTATTTAGGTGAATATAAACTGATCCCTTTCCATGGAATCCAGTGCTGTATAGCTTTGATCATTCACGACTGGTTTGATATTGTCTTTTGCAGGCATAAAGTGAATTAATCTTTTCATGTAGGTTAAATAAATAGAAGAGCATATCCGTATGAACCAAATTTTAGAGATTCAAAGCAGCCCGCAGCAAGCTTTGCTTTATTTATTAGCCTTTTTAAAACAACAAGATTATCAGTTTACGACCATTACACCGCTTTCCCACCAGCGAATTCTGAATCGAAAAAAGAATGAAATTTATAAGCACAGAACCCATCAGGATATCTTTGGCTGGAATCTAAACTTTAAAAAAACTGATCTTGATTCTGCCCTTTTTACATTATTGCAAGAACATCAGCTTCTACAGGTTCAGGAAGATCAATACTTGAGTCAGGTTCGGGTTTCTTCACTCGATGGCGAACTCTTTATTCATTCAGCTTTTCCAACCACTCAGCAAGATGCGGTATTTTTCGGTCCCGATACGTATCGCTTTATCTATCATCTCAAGCAATATCTAGCTGCTCAGACTCACCCTTTCAAACGGGTCGTGGAAATGTGTTGTGGCACTTCAGCAGCCGCGATCAGCATTGCCAGACATTTTCCAGATGTGAGTGAAATTATGGTTGCAGACCTGAATCCCAAAGCCTTGCTCTATAGCCAGATTAATATCAGTTTTGCCGGCTTAAACCATATTCATCCGGTGCAGAGTAATTTATTTTCCTATCTTGAAGGCCAGTTTGATCTGATTTTTGCCAATCCGCCGTATTTGATTGATCCGGAACAACGTCAATATCGTCATGGTGGTAATAAACTGGATGGCTGTGATTTATCATTCAGGATTATAAAAGAAGGTCTACAGCGACTGAATTCTGGTGGACGTTTATTCCTATATACTGGAGTGACCGTGACTGAGCATGGCAATCTATTTTTGCAGCATCTTAAAGATTTGATGAAACAGCATCAAAATATAATCTGGTCATATGAAGAAATTGACCCGGATATTTTTGGTGAAGAACTGGAACAGCCAGCTTACCAACATGTGGAAAGAATTGCGTTGGCATTAATCAAAATTGAAGTAGGCAATTAAAGAATATTTATTAATTATGGAATTTTAAAATTTTGACTTTGTTCGCTATCAGCTTATTTTAAATCGTTTTATTAAAATCATAGAAATAAAAAACCCCAATCTTTCGACTGGGGTTTTTAAAATTTGGCGGAAGCGGTGAGATTCGAACTCACGGAGGACTCACACCCTCGTCGGTTTTCAAGACCGGTGCATTAAACCGCTCTGCCACGCTTCCATGGGCGCAATAATACGGAGCTTTTGTCCGGCTGACAAGTGAAAATTACAGTGAATGCAATCAACTGCATATAGTTTCATCAAATCCTTACAGTTTTGCTGCTAATTCCGCTCCCTCACGAATGGCGCGCTTGGCATCGAGTTCAGCAGCCAGTTTTGCACCGCCAATAATATGATACTGCGCCAAGGTATTTTCCCCAGCACTCGGCATCAGGTCTTTTACCGATTCCTGACCTGCACATACCACAATGGTATCCACACGCAATAATTGAGCATGACCATCCACCTCAATCCATAAACCTTCATCCGTGACAGATTTATATTGCACGCCGCGCAACATCCGCACAGCATGTTTTTTTAACTGGGCACGATGTACCCAGCCTGAAGTCTTGCCCAGTCCTGCGCCAAGTGGTGTTTTTTTACGTTGTAATAAATAAATTTCCCGTACTGGTGGTTCGACTTCAGCACGCTGTAACCCGCCTTCAGTCACATAATCTGGATGAGAATCTACACCCCATTCACGCTTCCACTCATCCACAGGTTGCGGCTGTATTTGATGCGGTGGCTTTAATAAAAACTCGGACACATCAAAACCGATCCCGCCTGCGCCAATGACCGCAACACGATCACCGACAGGTGCGCCACGTAGCACTTCTGCATAAGATAATACTTGTGGTGCCTGACTGCCTTCGATATTCAAGGCACGCGGCACAACCCCTGTAGCCACAATCACCTCATCAAAACCCTCACGCTCCAACTGCTCGCGGTTGACTCGGGTATTGAGACGCAGATCAACTCCAGTTTTTTCTAGCTGCACTTTAAAATAACGAATCGTTTCGTGAAACTCCTCTTTCCCCGGAATGACTTTAGCCAGGTTGAACTGTCCGCCTACTTCATGACTGGCCTCAAACAGCGTCACATCATGCCCGCGACTGGCTGCGACAGTAGCAGCCGACAAACCTGCGACACCCCCACCGATCACTGCAATACTTTTTGGTTTTTTGGTTTTGACATAGACCAGTTCGGTTTCATAAGCGGCACGCGGATTGACCAGACAGGTTGCGCGCTGGTTTTTAAAGGTATGATCCAGACAAGCCTGATTACAGGCAATACAGGTATTGATTTCATCAACACGATTGGTTGCAGTTTTATTGACCCAGAACGCATCTGCCAAAAGTGGACGTGCCATCTGCACCATATCTGCCTGACCAGAAGCCAGAATTGCTTCGGCAGTGTCTGGCATATTGATCCGGTTGGATGCAATCACCGGCACCGAAACATGTTTCTTAACTTCAGCCGTGTAATCGACAAAAGCAGCACGCGGTACAGAAGTCACAATGGTTGGAATACGTGCTTCATGCCAGCCAATCCCGGTATTGAGCAAAGTAATTCCAGCCTTTTCCAAAGCTTTAGCTACGGTAATGACTTCCTGCATGGTATTGCCATCATGCACCAAATCGAGAAGCGACAAACGGAAACAGATAATAAATTTTTTGCCAATTTCTTCACGAATGGCTTTGACGATTTCTACAGCGAAACGCATCCGGTTTTCGATCGGACCTCCCCAACGGTCGGTACGCTGATTGACATGACGGCTTAAAAACTGATTTAGCAAATAACCTTCAGAACCCATGATTTCCACGCCATCATAGCCGGCCTTTTTAGCAATGCTAGCAGTTTTTACATAATCCTGAATCGTATTCAAAATCTGCTTATCTGACATTTCACGCGGTTTAAAAGGAGAAATCGGCGATTTGATTGGACTGGCCGAGACCACAAAAGGCTGATAGCCATAACGTCCGGCATGCAGAATCTGCAAAAGGATTTTGGCACCATGTTTATGAACTGCATGGGTGACTAATCGATGTGGTGCAATATCGCCCAAGGTATTCATGGTGCCGCCTGCCGGCAATAACCAGCCTTGACGGTTTGGCGATATACCACCCGTAATCAGCAGACCTACGCCACCCTTTGCTCGTTCACCAAAATACGCAGCTAGTTTAGGATAATTATAGAAGCGGTCTTCCAGACCAGTATGCATCGACCCCATCACCACCCGATTTTTAATGGTGGTAAAACCCAAATGCAGTGGCTTTAAAATGTTGGCATAGCGCGTCGTGGTCATAACAAATCCCTGATTATATTTGGCTGAGCAAGTCATTCCCTTACTTTAACTGATTTTCAGAGGCTTTTTATGACCCGGAGTTCAGCATTTTCAGGCACAAATATCAATCTTCGAAACAGTTCTTTCTATACATCACGAATTAGCTCTGCCATTGCCGTGCAGTGGATTTCCATAATGCAATCGCGCCCAATACTGTACCAATTGGAAAACTCAGCAACATCAGGATGGCCATTATTCTGGATAAAGTTTGTCCTGAACCATTGCCCTGCTTCACCTTGATACTGGCCTGTATATTAAAAAACATCAGCAAGCCTAAAAGCAGCAGCACCACAGCTAAACTCAGCATGGAAATACTAGATTGCTGATATTCAAGATATAAAAACAGCACTGTACTAAAACCAATCAGGCCGGCATAAATCCCATGTAACAGTGCCAGCGTTTCATTCTTAGCTTTAAGATTTAAATTAGGTAAAGGTGGGATGCGAGTCGCCATGCTTTTATTCCTGTTTTATCTGATTTTTAACTTTATTCGGCTGAATATAACCAATTTCTTCCGTTTTCAGCAGGATTCTGGTGAAAATCGTGCGATTTATGATTATTTAAGCCTATTGAATAGAGATTTTAAAACGAGTTTTTCTTTTCTAAAGCAAACCTAAATAAATTAATGATACAATTGATGCAATATGTATTTTTTCAGGCCACCAATTCTGGCGTGCCTATTTCATATCATTAGGATGAACAATGTCTGATAATGCAACTATCTTGCAGAATGTCCCAGTAGGTAAAAAAGTTGGTATTGCCTTCTCTGGTGGTCTAGATACTTCTGCTGCTCTTTTGTGGATGAAACAAAAAGGCGCTGAACCTTATGCTTACACAGCTAACTTGGGTCAGCCAGACGAAGACGATTACGATGCGATTCCAAAAAAAGCTGAAGCTTATGGCGCAGTAAAAGCACGTTTAATCGACTGCCGTTTACAGCTTGCATTAGAAGGTATTGCTGCAATTCAATGTGGCGCGTTCCATATTTCTACAGGTGGTATGCCTTATTTCAACACGACGCCATTGGGTCGTGCAGTAACTGGCACCATGCTGGTAACTGCCATGAAAGAAGATGATGTTAACATCTGGGGTGACGGTTCGACTTATAAAGGCAACGACATTGAACGTTTCTACCGTTATGGCTTGTTGACCAATCCTGCGCTTAAAATCTACAAGCCTTGGTTAGACCAAACTTTCATTGACGAGCTGGGCGGCCGTGCAGAAATGTCACAGTTCCTGATCGACAATGGTTTTGACTATAAAATGTCAAAAGAAAAAGCCTATTCAACTGACTCAAACATGCTGGGTGCGACACACGAAGCTAAAGATCTTGAATACCTGAATGCAGGTATCAAAATCGTTGAGCCAATCATGGGCGTTGCGTTCTGGAAAGATGACGTAGAAGTAAAAGCTGAAGAAGTATCGATTACTTTTGAAGAAGGCTTCCCGGTTGCTATCAACAGTCAACGCATTGAAGATCCAGTTGAGTTCATTCTTGAAGCGAACCGCATCGGTGGCCGTCACGGTCTAGGTATGTCGGATCAAATCGAAAACCGGATCATCGAAGCGAAATCTCGCGGTATCTATGAAGCTCCGGGTATGGCGCTGCTTCACATTGCTTATGAGCGTCTGGTAACGGGTATTCATAACGAAGATACGATTGAACAATACCGCATTAACGGTTTACGTTTAGGTCGTTTGCTGTACCAAGGTCGCTGGTTCGATTCTCAAGCGCTTATGCTACGTGAAACTGCACAGCGTTGGGTCGCTAAAGCAGTTACCGGTACTGTAACGATCGAACTGCGTCGTGGTAATGACTACACCATTATGAATACTGAATCTCCGAACCTCACTTATGAAGCTGAGCGTTTGACTATGGAGAAAGGTGATTCTATGTTCTCGCCGATGGATCGTATCGGTCAGTTGACCATGCGTAACCTCGACATCACGGATACTCGTGCTAAACTGGGCATCTATACAGAGACTGGTTTACTCGCAGTTGGTTCAGCATCTGCAGTGCCACAACTGAAAGACAAAAACTAAGTTTTAGTCATTTAAGTTGCATAAAAAACCGCTCCTGATGAGCGGTTTTTTATTGATGATTGTTCTATTCATTTTAAAAATATCTAGCCATTTGCAATATCTGAATTCACTGAACGAATGGACTGATAATAAATCTGATTGCGTCCAAGCTGTTTGGCGCGGTATAGCGCCTGATCCGCGATTCCCAATAAGGCGTCTTTATCAATATCATCTTCACCACGATAGACGGTAATGCCTAAACTGATGGTGATATATTTCGCAACCGAGGATTTTTCATGTGGAATTTCCAGACGGTCAATCGCCTTAAAAATATTTGAAGCCACTGCATAAGCACCATGTGCATCTGTTTCTGGCAAGAGCACTACAAACTCCTCCCCACCATAACGTGCGACAAAGTCCATATGACGGATCGCATTTTTGATGGTTTTGGCAATAGTCGAAATGACGTCATCACCTTTCTGATGCCCATAAAAATCGTTGTAATTTTTAAAGAAATCTACATCGATAAACAGAATTGCCAATGCCGTTTCTTCACGATGTGCACGTTCGAAATGGACTTGCAGCGTCTCATCAAAAGTCCGTCGATTGGAAATCTTGGTCAGCTCATCGTACTGACTCAAATGTAATAATTCGTTGGTATGGATACGCTGGATCTGCTCACTGATTCTGGCGCGAATGCTATAGAGAAATATCACACGTTCACGGGCAAAAATCATATGGCTAATCACATAACCCAGCAAGCAACTTCCAATTAAAATCCGGCCAAAAACCATAGGATTAAATTCAACTGAAAGGCTAAACAATACAAGAATAGTAGTTGCCGCAGCGAGTAATCCGGTGACCAGCATCTGAATCGGTCTAATACCGGTCAGAATATAACCCAGGATATACACGATCGTGACTATGGCCATGGACTGATACTGCAAGGCATCAGTTTTAATCGACATGGTAATGCATGAAATTGACACCTGTATCCAGAACACCAACAGCATCGAAGCCTGCGGAAAAAAGCGCTTGATCTTGGGTAAACAGGAGAATATATAAAAAATGATTAATGACATGCCACCATTGAGCAGGCCCAGCATACACAGGACAAAATCATGTACGAAATATTCTTTGCTGATGCTCCAGTAATCTGTAGGAATCATCACCACCAAAAAAAGGAAATAGGCTAGTACTCCAGCCCACACATATTTTTCGACATGTTTGCGGGCGCGTTCCAGATTTTTGGTCCAGAATTCTTGTTCCAGATTTTGAGGGAAGACCGGGCCTACACGCTGGCTTTGCCGTGTAATCAGTTGTTCTATGTCTTCTTTATCATCTTGCAATTTCGCTAGATTGTACTTGTATTCCATTGCCAAGTATTTATGTAATTTTTTTATTAATTTTAAAATAACATACTTTTTAAAATTAATTTATACATATCCCTTATTTTGTAGCGCTTTCTCGTTACCATTTTTACTATAGATGGATTATCATTTGTTTTATTTGTTCGACTGAATTTGCCTTGAATACGATTACGATTCTCCAGCCAGATGATTGGCACGTTCACCTGCGTGATGGTTTAGCACTTCAACGTACCGTTCCCGATTTAGCCAAGCAGTTTTCTCGCGCCATTTGCATGCCAAATCTGGTGCCACCCGTTAAAACTGTCGAAGAAGCCAATGCCTACCGTGAACGTATCATGGCACATGTGCCTGAAGGGGTAAATTTCGACCCGCGTATGGTGCTGTATTTCACTGACAACACCCCGGCAAGCGAAGTTAAAAAGATCAAAGAATCTGCGCATGTCAATGCCATCAAGCTCTATCCTGCGGGTGCGACCACCAACTCCGATAGTGGTGTGAGCGATATGAGCAAAGTCTACGGCGTAATTGAACAGCTTGAAGAACACCAAGTGCCTTTATTGCTACATGGTGAAGTGACGCATAATCATGTCGATATTTTTGACCGTGAAAAGCGTTTCCTGGATGAAGTGCTGGCTCCCTTACTCAGACAATTTCCCAAGCTGAAACTGGTGCTCGAACACATCACCACCAGCGAAGCAGCAAACTTTGTACTTGAGCAAGACCGTAATGTCGCTGCAACCATTACGCCGCAACATTTATTGTTTAACCGCAATGACATGCTGGTTGGTGGGATCAAGCCGCATTTCTACTGCTTGCCGATTTTAAAACGTCAAACGCATCAGCAAACTTTGCTGGAAGTCGCAACCAGCGGTAATCCTAAATTTTTCCTAGGCACCGACAGCGCACCACATTCAAAAAATGCAAAAGAAAATGCGTGTGGCTGTGCAGGATGTTATAGTGCGCCGACTGCCATTGAGCTGTATGCTCAGGCATTTGATCAGGTGGGTAAAATTGAACGCCTGGAAGGTTTTGCCAGCCATTTTGGTGCAGACTTCTATGGCCTGCCACGTAATACCAATACCATTACCCTGGTTAAAGAAGATCAAGTAATCCCTGAAAGTTTAGACTATCTGGATGGTGAACAGATTATCCCACTGTATGCTGGTAAAACCATTCAATGGAGAAAAGTGTGACAAATGAAACGCTCCCAATCATTGGTCAACGTTTTCGTGGATTCTTACCTGTAGTTGTCGATGTCGAGACTGCAGGTTTTAATGCGCAGACTGATGCATTGCTGGAAATTGCGGCCATTCCGATTGTTTATAATGAGGAGGGTCAATTTGTGCCGGGTCAAGCTTACCATGCACATATCAATCCTTTCGAAGGGGCAAACCTCGACCGACGTTCGCTGGAGTTTATTGGGATCGATCCTTCTAATCCAATGCGAATCGCCATGGCCGAAGATGAGAAAACTGCACTCAAGCGCATTTTTAAATCGGTGAATGAAGTGCGTCGCCAGCAAAATTGTACCCATGCAGTTTTAGTCGGACACAATGCACATTTCGATTTAGGTTTTCTTCAGGCCGCGATTGCCCGTACCGGGACCAAAAACCAAAACCCGTTTCATAGTTTTTCTGTCTTCGATACAGTGACTTTAAGTGCGGTGATGTTTGGTCAGACTGTACTGGCGAAGTCCTGTATCCAAGCTGGAATCGAGTTTGATGGTAAAGAAGCCCATTCTGCATTATATGATACGCAGAAGACCGCTGAACTGTTTTGCTATATTTTAAACAAACTCGCACCTCACCTGCTTGACACTCTGGTGGCGGATCAATAAGATACCGCCATCTTCTAAACGTCCCTATCGTCTAGAGGCCTAGGACATCGCCCTTTCACGGCGGTAACCGGGGTTCGAATCCCCGTAGGGACGCCATCTATTTTTTCTCTTCTTTATATTTCTTTAATCAGCATCTTAAGCTGCTCAAGTCCTACACTTTTATCAATTAATTAATGAAAATAATTCTCATTACTATTGATTACCTACTCTAATTTAATGATAATCACTTCCATTATCTTTCGCAGATTTAACCCTTCTCATGCGTTTTGCTTATTCCCCACTTTCTATTGCGGTTCTAACAGCTTTATCAACATCTAGTTTTGCAGAAGAATCAAATTATCAAGAATCCATCCTCAAGGAAGCTACGGTTAAGTTCAGCACGATTATTATCGAAGCTCAGCAAGCAAATGAAGTGGGAAAAACAGTTTATTCAAAAGAAGATTTAGAAAGTACGCCAAATAGCTCAAAGAACATTACCGATTTTTTAAAAGTGAATCCGAATGTGCAGTTTAGTCAGTCACAACTTGCAGCAGGTTCTCAAGGTGAAATTAAACCTGCCGAAATCTCAATTAATGGTGCACAAACCTTCCAAAACAATTTCATTGTGAATGGTGTTTCCAACAACCTACTTATTAATCCAGCAAATTCAAACATAAATACATTTCAAGATATTGGGACTGGCGCACAAGCTATGGCAGTGAACACTGACCTACTTTGTGAGCTTGAAGTATTAGATAGCAATGTGTCTGCCGCTTATGGTCAATTCACAGGTGGGGTTGTAAATGCTAAAACATGTGCACCGCAAACAGAGATAGGTAAAATTCACGGTTCTATCACTTACGATTACACTGAAATCGATTGGGCTCGCTACAACTCAATTTCACCTTTAGAAGAAAGTAAATTTGAAGAGCCCACAGATGACTACCAAAAGGAATATACCAAACAAGGTCTAAGCACCAATATTTATGGGAAGCTCTCGAATGATTGGAGCTTTAATGCTTATGCTTCTCAACGAGAGTCTATCATCCCAGTCAAAAGTGGTTTTGAAACACCTAAAACAATTGATCAAGAACGACATATCTCAAATCTTGGTGCAACATTATTTTATACACCAAACGCCTCAACCAAAGCGAAGTTTGGTTTCGATTATGGTTTGCTCGATAGCTTAAGTTATGTGGACAGCAATCGTGATTCAGGTAGTACTACTGAAACCGAAACACTTACTCTGTTCTCGGAACTTGAACATCGCTTCAACTTAGGTACTCTCGTACACAAACTTAATTTCCAAAACTCGGCGACACAACGTGTTGCTGACAATAACTACAGTATGCATTGGTACTACGCCAAAGGAAGTAAAGATTGGAATAATACCGATGTAGTTCGAGAGGGCGCCATCATGGGAGAGATTGAACAACGCCAAGACGTCCTTTCCTATGACCTACAAGCGAATATAGACCCTTTTGAACTTGGTCAATCCCAACACAACATGACTATAGGTACGGGTTATAGCCATGCTAATGTTGCGTGGAAACGAGTCGAGGATGTTTTACTCGCGACAAAGATCAACTTAAAAGAACTTGGCAAAGATACTACCTGCCTTCAAAGTGACCCATATTGTGATGAGAAACTAACTATAAATGGTTGGAATGGACAATATATCGCTGGTGGGACTCTGTACAAAGCTGGTGATATCAAAGCTCAGCAAGATCGCCTAAATATATTTATTGAAGATAATATTCAGTGGAATGATCAATTTTCAACACGCCTTGGTGTTCATGCTGATTATGACTCTTTGAGTAGTAATATCAATATTTCCCCTCGCAGTCGTCTCTCTTACAAACCCTTTAGTAATGATCAATTGCATTTATCCGCTGGGTGGAATCGCTACTATGGTCAGCAAACTTTAGGTACAGAGCTGAATGAAATTCAAAATGATTTGCTCTACAAACTGTCACGTGAAAACCCACATGCGACTTGGGTAGAAACACAAACTGCACTATCCAGCGGTGCGCGTAGTTCAGCGCTCAATACCCCTTTCAGTGACGAGACTGTTTTAGGCCTGAATACACAAATCCAGAATTGGGATCTAGGGCTAAAATGGGTCAATCGTAAATATCAGGATGAAATATCAAAAACTAAAGTTACTCCTTTAGATGGATCAAAATTCTTCTACGAATATAACAATGATGGAAGTGGCAAAGCTGACATCTACACCTTAACACTTAAAAATCGTCAACCGATCGCACTGGGGGATAGCCAACATTTATTTGCCTTGGGATTTGATACAGTGAAGTCTTCCGCAGTTATGTAGATTACACTTCAGCCTATGATCAAGCCACTCAAGATGAATGGGTCTCTTATGATGGTCAAATTATCCGTTGGTCAGACCGCCCTGCCCCAAACTTTAACCAACCATGGACCGCACGAGTAAACTGGGATATTACATTCGATACACTGCCTGTACGTATTTCAAACTTCTTTAGCTATAAAAACAGTTACGATGATATGGCTGTAGTCTCCAATAAAAATGACAAAGTCGAGTATAAAGGTGAACTGCTTGACACCTATTTAGCCTCTGAAATTAAACCCAAATTTAAATGGGATATGCGCACCACCTATGATTGGGAAATTTCAAAAGATTTAAGGGCAATTTTTGGTTTAACCATTAACAATGTAACCAACCGCGTGAATACCTATACAACAGGCTCGACCTCAAATGATAGACCACGTGTGATGACTGAAATCGGCCGCCAATTTATTGCGGATGTTACTTTTAAATTCTAGAGCCTGAATAGGTACATGCTGCTGCTCTTTTTAATTTGCTTAGGCTATAATTAATGCGATTTCATATTTTGCCTTTGTATCATGTTAAAAAAGATCTTACTGGTTTTACTGATTTTAGCCCCATCCGCACTATATCTCTATATCGTCAACCGTGATGATAACCACACTGCGGAGACTGAAACAGTGTCAACGCCAACTGAAAACTCTCAGCCTGAGCAATATCAAACTCCAGATCACTAAGTTTTAGTGATCTTTTCAAATATTTATTTTTTATAGTCCTGAAATCTGTTCAGAAAATAACATCTTAATAAAATAAAGTTTTTGTTTTGCCTAATGTTTAAACTGTTAAATGAATTTTAGCAAAAACCCTTTTGACAAACCCCGGCTTAATCCTTAATATACGCATCACCTCGCAACGTCCCTATCGTCTAGAGGCCTAGGACATCGCCCTTTCACGGCGGTAACCGGGGTTCGAATCCCCGTAGGGACGCCATCTATTGATCTCATACGATCAGACCTTATTCGAAATTACCATTATTCGATTGCAGATTTGTAGTTTTTCACTACAATAGCTCGCTTCATTCCTTTGAAGTATTTCTTATTTCCTATGCACTCATCTCCGAATGATGCTACGCATCAGGGCAATTCTGCGCCTTTAAAACGCGCTATGAGTACTCGACATCTGGTCATGATTTCGCTTGGTGGCGCAATCGGAACAGGCCTATTCTTAGGGTCGGGTGAAGTCATTGCACAAACGGGGCCTGTAGGTGCCATTCTCGCTTATCTCCTGGGCGGTATTATCGCGTACATGGTAATGCTATGTTTGGGCGAACTTGCCGTTCATATGCCAGAATCTGGTTCATTTGGTGCTTATGCCAAACGTTATATTGGACCAGGCACAGGCTATACCATCACCTGGTTATACTGGCTGACGTGGTCGGTCACTCTCGGAACTGAATTTACTGCAGCGGCCTTGCTGATGCAGGAATGGTTCCCGGATATTTCCATGTGGTTATGGACCATTATCTTTGGTGTATTCGTATTTAGTCTCAATATGATTTCGACCCGCTGGTTTGCCGAATCCGAATTCTGGCTGGCACTGGTAAAAGTGGTCACGGTTGTTGCTTTTATTCTTTTAGGTCTATTGGCCATCTTTGGTGTTCTGGGCTATCAAGGCTATGAAGCTGCGCCTTTATTTACCAATCTAACTGCACAAGGCTGGTTCCCTGAAGGTCTATTCCCGATTTTTGCTACGATGCTGATTGTGAACTTTGCCTTCTCTGGTACCGAGCTGATTGGTGTGGCTGCCGGTGAAACTGAAGATCCTGCGAAAAATGTTCCTAAAGCAATTAATACTGCGATTTTCCGCTTATTAATTTTCTTTGTAGGTACCATTATCGTGGTAACAGCCTTACTTCCGCATCAGGAAGCAGGCTTGGCCGCTGAAGGCGTGAGTAGCAGTCCATTCGTAACAGTATTCCAGCACATTGGTATCCCATATGCTGAAGACATCATTCGCTTTGTAATTATCACTGCATTGTTGTCTGCCGCCAACTCGGGCTTATTTGCTGCTTCTCGTATGATGTGGTCATTGTCATACAGCAAACAGTTGCCTGCCGTATTCTCAAGACTGAATGCTCGCGGTGTACCGTATATTGCAGTCATGGTGACTATGCTAGGTGCATTGCCAGGTTTATTGTCTGAACAGTTTGCGCCAGAGACGATCTTTACCAACTTGCTGGGCGTTGCAGCGTTTACCATGGTGGTGGTCTGGATGAGTATTTGCTTAAGCCAGTTCAACTTCCGTCGTCAATGGTATAAACAGGGTCATACGGCCAAAGAACTGGGCTTTGCTGCACCATTGTTCCCGATTGTACCAATCCTGGGCTTTGTGTTCTGTTTTATTACCTGTATCAGTATGGTCTTTGATCCATCAATGCGTATCAGCTTCGTAGGCTGTCTGTTATTTATTGCAGCGTGTTATGCAAGTTATTATGCTTTTTATCACAACAAGTCTTAATCATCAGTTTTAAAAGAGCGGCTCCGGCCGCTCTTTTTTTATCTATACTATAACCATAGTGGGCAGCCTTAAGGGTGCGTCGATGAAAATTGTGTTTATTCACGGCATGAACAAGCAACAGTATACGGCTACTTCATTACGTCAACATTGGCTGCATCTCTTCAAAACAGGCCTTCGGAAAAACCCACAACAGCAAGCTCGGTTTACTTATTTAAAACGGCATATCCGTATCCCTTTTTATGGCGATTTACTTTCTCGGCATCATTTTCATAACGTCTTGAATGCCAGCACCCTGATGCCGCAACAGTGGCCGCATTTCCCTTTTTTACATCCCGCACAGCTGCAACTGGCACCGCCATCAGACCAGTGCACCTATCAAATTTGTGACGTCCCGCAGTTAAATCTTGATGATGCCCTAAATTTCAATCAGAAACTGAAGTTCATCACAGCATTAAACAAAGATATTGCCTTGCGGGATTTTGCGGTACTCATCAATTATTTTCCCAGCTTACATGCTAGCTTTTTGCATAAGTTTTGCTGGAAACTTATCTTTATTTGGCCAACCCGCATTTTATGCAGGAAGTTCACCGCCGCATTCACAATCAACTCTATAGCAGCAGACCACAGATTCTGGTGGCTCACTCACTCGGCAGCGTGATTGCCTATAATTATTTGATCCAGCATCCGGAGCTGAATATCAGGCGTTTTATTACTCTCGGATCACCGTTGGCATTTCGGGTCATCCAGGCTCATCTGCCGCACCCGATTGTACGACCTGCTGCACTTTCAAGTGACTGGATAAATTTCTATTGTAACGATGACTTTCTGACTGCCTTTCCATTATCAGAACCACCCTTCCAGTTTCAGCCAGCGATTATTAATCAGGAGATTCATACCTCCATCTATCATCCGCATGATATTGATGGTTATATTCAGCATCCGAACGTCATTAAAGTGCTCCTGGAATTACTATAAAACTCACGCCAAACTCTAAATTCAACTTTTACAGCTCCATTCATATTCTTTTT
Organism: Acinetobacter sp. L-24; assembly: GCF_056857555.1. The sequence goes on from NZ_JBSXNI010000035.1 coordinate 56,447, forward strand.
CTATTCAATAAAATCTTTCATCCAGACCTACCAATTTACTGCTTTTTCTGCCTTTTTTATAAATATACAGATGTCTGCTAATGATTGTTTTATCAAAGATAATTTACACATTAACGCCACAAAAAGTGCAGCTTGGCTTGCCGCAATTTTCTCTATACTGTGAATATATAGATCGACCTCCGTGAGGTATCGATGAAAGTTATTTTTATTCATGGAATGAACCAGCAACATCATAGTGCTGCATCAATTCGCCAGCGCTGGCTACATATACTTCAAAAAGGCATTCGCAAACACCGTCATGATGCCAGATTCAGTTATTTAAGACGTCACATTCACATTCCATTTTATGGGGACTTGCTTTCACACTATAACGTTCGCAACATCCTGAATGCTGGCACCTTGATGCCACAGCAATGGCCCAGCTTTCGTTTCCGCCAACCTGTTCAGCCTCAGCTTCCTGCACCAGTTCCACGTCCTGGCTGGCGCAAGCCCGTAATTTCCGATCTTCCCCAGCTTAACCTGAATGACCCGATGGATTTCAAACAGAAATTCAAATTTATTACCACGCTAAGCAAAAATGTTGCACTGCGAGACTTTGTATTATTGCTTAATTATTTTCCCAGTCTGCATCGTAGCCTGCTTCAGAAATTTTTGATTGAAACCTATCTGTATCTCGACAATCCTAGTTTCATAAAGGAAGTTCATGAACGGATTGCCCGGCAATTGAATGGTCGCAAACCTTGTATTGTGATTGCTCATTCTCTGGGCAGTGTGATTGCCTATAATTATCTTATTCAGCATCCTGGACTGAATGTACAGCGTTTTATTACCCTCGGATCGCCATTAGCCTTCCAGGTGATCCAGTCACATTTACCGCAACCCATTGTCCGACCTGCTGCAATTACAGGCGACTGGATAAATTTCTATTCAACTGATGATTTTCTTACCGCCTTTCCTCTTACACAACCGCCATTTCAGTTTCAACCCGCCATTATTAACCACGGCATTCGTACCCATATTCACCGCCCGCATGACATTACCGGCTATTTACTGCATCCGCAGGTGGTAGAAGCAATTCTGGAATTGCTTAAAAATCCAGCTTAAACCATGTAATTTTCAAGTATTTTCTCTAGGGTCTGTTGACATTTACTGTTCATAATTAACCCTATAAAGGTAGCCATAAAAATATACAGGCTAAAGCAACAGAACTTTGATAATTTCTTTTGAGCTTGTCATATCGAGTAGCTATTCCTCTAAATTGCTTTAATCT
>NZ_JBSXNI010000036.1:0-14582 GCF_056857555.1 Acinetobacter sp. L-24
AGGTCTGATATCTTTGAATATATTGAGATGTTCTACAATTCAAAACGCAGACATGGTTCCAATGGTCAGCGTTCTCCATTAGATTATGAAAAGGCCCATCAAAAGATGGTTAGGTGTGTCTAGAATTTTGGTGGCTATTCACACTTTATAAAGCCTAGATATAGGCTCTAGGCTTTATATACCTATCATCAGCTTAATGTTCTTATTTAACTTGCCATCTAGGAATTTCAATTTTGGAATAATAAAAACTGGCTGATAGAATAAAATTTAGGCATATTCCTAATTTTAATGTAATGTCAAACAAACGTTTTCTTATATTAAGGACACGATCATGAGTCCACTTTCACAACAGATAGATAGGTCCAGAGTTTTGGCTAAAGCGGCATGGAAAGCTGCTGAACAGCTTGGACTAAAGCCAGAGCAATTTTTAAGAATTCTGCATCTGGAAGGTATTGACGGTAAATTTTCTGAATTACAAACCTTAGATCCAAATTCTCAATCAGGGGAAATAGCAATAATCGTAATTCGGATTTACAGAGCTGTTTATAGCCTGAATGGTGGTGATATTAAATGGATGCATCATTTTCTCAATTCACCTAACCTATTAACTGGAGGAGTTCCTATAGAACAGATGGAAAGTATGAACGGACTGATTTCTGTACTTAAGGCCGTAGAAGCTTTTCCATGTTGAAATACTGATTGTTTTATAAATTATTGATTTAAAAAAATACCAAGAGTTACTTGTAAACAAAAGCAGTATAGCTATCAGATAATATGGTCGGAAAAAGCCCTAAAGTATGCAGGTTATTGCCTTGAGCATCCCTCCCTTTCATATATGGACTCAGATCCTGTAGAAGCATTAAAAGGGATTATGTAATGAACCGTACCGGGTTTGTCGGAGACTTTTTTATTTAAGTTAGGCCACCTGACCTAACGGGTTAATCTTATCATAGTACATTGCTTCAAACTCAAAAGGCGATACATAACCCAGTGCATTGTGTACACGCTTTTTATTGAACCAATCTACCCAGTTTAGTGTCGCAAGTTGTACATCTGCTAAACCTTGCCAATCTGCTTTTAGATATTCAATCACCTCTGTTTTGTATAAGCCATTCACCGTTTCAGCCAAAGCATTATCGTATGAATCACCAGTCGTACCGACTGATGCTCGTAAATTTGCTGCTTCTAAACGATTGGTATAGCGAATGGAAAGATATTGCACACCTCTATCTGAATGATGAATCACATTCTTTGGCATGCCTCGATCATGCAATGCTTGCTCCAATGCATCGAGCACCATATCTGTATTCATCCGTGTAGATACTTTCCATCCAACAATTGCTCGTGAGAATACGTCAATAACAAATGCGGTATATACCCAGCCTGAATGAGTTTGAATATACGTAAAGTCACCCACCCATAGTTGGTTTGGATGATCAGCATTAAAATTACGTTTCACTAAATCATCTGCCCGTTTTTGGTCATCTCGGTTACGGGTGGTTTGTTTATTCTTACCACGCCAAACACCTTGTATACCTAGCTTTTGCATCAATCGAGCAACTGTACAACGTGCAATCACATAGCCTTCACATTTCAGTTGTTGCCAGACCTTACGCACACCATACCGACCTGAACTTTCCTTCCAAATTCGTTTAATTTGTTCAGCATGATGAAGGTCATGCAGATCCCGTTTCGCTCGATGTTCTGGATTGTCCGCGAGATCTAAAGTCCGGTAATAGGTTGAAGCAGCGATCGGTAAAATCCTACAAATCGCATCAACACCATATAACGCCTTATTGTTATGGATAAAATCCACCATTATTTGTGTGGGCGGTCGAGCTCCGCCTGGGCGAAAAAAGCCGCTGCTTTACGTAGAATTTCGTTAGCACGTTGCAGTTCTTTATTTTCGCGTTCCAGTTGTTTGATACGTTCTTGGTCTGAAAGCTGCTGTGCTTTAACTGGATTTTGTTGATCTAAGTATTTTTGATACCAAACACGTAGTGTTTCAGGAGTACAGCCAATTTTAGGAGCAATTGCTGTGATTGCAGCCCAATTCGATGGATAATCTTTCTCGGATTCAATCAATAATTGAACCGCTCTTTCTCTGATTTCAGGGGTATATTTTAATTTTGTCATCGGGATAGTCTCTCAGAATATTGACTCTCCGACAAACCCGGTACGGTTCATAAATCATAAATACAGATCATTTGAAAATTTCTAAGTTTCCATCAAAAGCTGTTTTACTACAGGATCTAAATTCATCTAATGTTCATTCATAGCTATTTTGTGTGCAGTCCACATGTAAAGAATTAAATCGAAAGAGCTAGAAATCTCCCTAAATTTATACTTTTTATATTAACCGTTTATCCAGATTCTATTGTTTTCCTAACAAAAGAAAGTTTACTATTTGATTTCGTCACAAAACCAAATAGTGAATGAGTCATGAACAACAAGCGTGGGGGAATCAGAGAAGGTGCGGGTAGAAAACTTAAATACAATGAGCCTACCAAAACAGTAAGAGTGCCTTTATCCAAGATCGTAGAGATTAAAAATTATCTAAATAAAGCAGAGAGCCAATGCCTTAATGATATCGATTTAATCACGCCTGTACAGTCATCTACTTATATGCAAATTCCTTTAGCGGCCGAGAAGGTTGCTGCCGGTTTCCCTTCTCCTGCCCAAGATTTTGTCGACAAGACATTAGATATGAATGAACACCTCATTAGTAATGAGGCAGCGACATTCATTGTAAAAGTAGCTTCTCTTTCCATGAGAGATGCTGGTATTGAAATTGATGATGAACTTGTCGTTGATCGTAGTCTTGAAGCCAAACATGAAGACATCGTTATCGCTCTGATCGACAATGAGTTTACTGTTAAGCGCTTGATGATTGAAGGTAACTATCGCTGGCTTAAAGCTGAGAATCCTGATTGTTCCAATATTTACCTCAGAGATGGCCAGGAGATGGTGATTTGGGGAGTAGTGACTTACGTCATCAAACCCTTCAGGAAACGTAAGTAACTATTCTCTTGGTTTCATCATATGGCATATACAAACAAGATCTTTGCTTTGGTAGATATCAACAACTGTTATGTCAGTTGCGAACGTATCTTTAACCCAAGTTTAAATAACAAACCTGTGATTGTCCTCTCTAACAATGATGGTTGTGCTGTGGCACGCTCACAGGAGGCCAAAGACTTAGGTATCAAGATGGGAGTTCCCCTTTTTCAAATTAAGGACATTGTAGAGCAGCATAAGGTCCAAGTGCTCTCAAGCAACTATGCTTTATATGCAGAAATGTCTCGCAGATTCATGAAGGTCCTGTCTGACTTTGTAACTCCTGAAGAACAAGAGGTCTATTCGATTGATGAATGCTTCTTGGACTTGACTGCTTATGCCAAGAAGTATGATTTGACTGATTATGCACAGACGATTCGTCAGCGTATTTTTACCTGGCTCGGTTTACCAGTATGTATTGGCTTAGGCAGAACTAAAACTGAAGCCAAAATGGCAAATCACATTGCAAAAAAGAACACCTACTTCAATGGTGTGTGTAACCTGGTTGCCATGGATTATTGTGCTATAGAAAGCTTATATGAAACGATAGAGGTAGGTGAAATTTGGGGTGTCGGTAGCAAACATACAAAGAAACTAAATAGTCTTAATATTTATTCTGTGCTGGATTTTGCAATGGCCTTCCCTTTCATGATCAGGGATCAATTTTCCATTGTTATGCACAGAACATTACTTGAATTACATGGTGTCTCTTGTATTGAGTTAGAACATACGCAAGCTCCTCGAAAGCAAATTGTCGCAAGTCGTTCATTTGGCCAAAGGATTTATCATATTGATGATCTAAAAGAGGCTATGAGTCTCTACGTCCAAGATGCAGTTGCCCGCTTAAGAGGTGAGAAGATGTTGTGTGGTTACATGATTGGTTTTGTACAATCCAATCCATTTGAAACACATAAACCTTATTACAGCAAATCTGCAGCACTTACTTTGCCAGAACCAACTGATAACGTTTTAATGTTGTGTAAGATTGCCACAAAAATGATAGATGACTTATATCAGAAAGATGTAGGCTTCAAAAAGTGCGGCGTAATATTGACTTGTCTAGAGCCCAAAGTTAACCACACTTACGACCTGTTTATAGACATGAAACAAATAACCGCAGGCAATAACCTGATGGATTCACTTGAAGAAATCCATCATAAGTTTGGAAAAACCAAGCTTGCTCTGGGTGCAAGCAGGTTACCAAATAGAAGCTGGAATATGTCTCGTAATCAACTGAGCCAGAACTACTTTCGATGGGATCAATTGCTTTGTGTAAAGTAATTTTTAGTGATTACTTCACACCATAATTTATTTTTTCTTCTTTAAAAACTCTTTTAAAGCTTCCTCAGTAATACCCACAAAATTGTTTCTTTTTAGAAAGTCTAGTACTTCTCCGGTTGTTGCACCAAGACCAAAGAGTTGAAGTAAAGTTTTCTTATGCTGAGTAAGCAATTGATTCTGTGTAATGGTCTTTTCATTCAATTCTTTTATATAACAAAGAAGAATATTTTCAAAGTTTTTAGAATCATTTTTGCTATATATTTTTTGATTTTTCTCAACATTTTTTGAATGCTTTTCTTCTTTTGTCGATACAGTTTCAGAAGTATTTTCTGTTGAGGAGTCAGAATTAATATTGTCTGGATTTTGAATATCAAGGTGTAAAATATTCTGGTCTTGTATCATGTTTTTTCCTCAAAAATAAATCTAGAAGCCAATTATTCTGAATATACTTCATTACAGAAATGGCAAAACATGACCATTTTTGGATTCTTAAATTACTGAAAAAAGTCATATTTCGCGATAATAAAAAAATATAAATCAACCATTATTTTCATTAACTTTAATTCATTCACTGACAGCCAATAAATACAGGATGGGATGATGTATATCACATCATCCATGTCAAATCTCGAGCTCGCGTTGCTCGGTCTCAATTTGTATACAGTAGAAAAAAATGAAAGTTAAAGCATCAAGAAATAAGCAGATCATTGTTCGTTTAACTGCAGATGAACATCAAGATATCAATCTTGCCTGCAAGGCATTACAGCTCAATCAATCTGACTATATACGTAAAAAAATTTTAAGTGATGACTACAGTCAATTAATCGATCAACGTGATATTCATACGATTAGAACACTTGGCATTATTCTCCCAAAAATATTGATTGAACTCCAAGATAAAGATTTGATCCCCGAAGAATTATGTGACCTTACAGAGCTCGTTCATGAGTTGAAAATCATTGTGCGTCGACTAAATGACCAGGTACGTTAGACATGATTATTAAAGTAATTCCAAACACCTTAGGCACTTCTGTTGAAAATCGTATCAACGGTTTATCAGACTATATACATAATCCAAATCAAACGCGTATCGACTACCTCAGTGACTATATTACTCAGTTGCACGCTAGCTTTAGTCATGAGCTCATTTCTGAAAAATGTGTTTACTCGAACTCACGTAACTTTCTGGATGAAAATATTGAGTATCAAAAAATTGAAATGTCACAAACTGCCAGTTTGAATACAAGGGTGGATGACCCAATTGTTCATATCGTCGGAAGTTTTAAAAAATTTGAAGTCCCAACGACCCAACAATTAGAAGAACAAATCGATATTTTAAGTAAACATCTCAAAGCAGATGACTTACAAATGCAGTATGCATTGCACATGGATACAGACAATGTACACTTCCATTTGATCATTAACCGAATCCATCCCTACAGAAAAAACAATCATAATGAACATCAAGCGGTGGATCTAGGAGATGGTTGGATCTTGAATGCAGTACATCGAGCTGTTGCAGAAATTGAGGCAAAACAGGGTTGGGACCCTGAACCAAATCCCCTCTTTATCTATAACAGTAAAACTGGAGAATGTGAAAAAAACATCAATCACATATCAAATCCCGATGCATTGAAAATCAGTGCAAAGATTCGTGATCAAGAACATCGACATCAACAAAAGAGTCGATTGAGCAAGGAAATGTCTGTTGCAAGCAACTATCAAGATGAGCTTGAAACAATCATTCAGCCCATTCTAAAAGAGGCAACTAGTTGGCAAGACTGGCATCAACAATTAGCATCTTCAGGAATTTCGTATGAACGTAAGCGTAGCGGTAGTATTTTTACGATAAGGCCCCATGATCAGGAGTCACTAACATTTAAGGCATCGTTATTTTGCAATAAACAAGTCACTTTAAAGAATTTGGAAAACCGTTGGGGGGAGTTTACACCTCATCACGCTGATCAGATCAAAATCTATCAGCCCAAATTGAATACGACAGCTCAGCACACTCCACATGAATCCTCAAAGATCTCTGCTTATCATTTATTCCAGAATAAAGACTTTTTGGTTAAGGAGCTTCATGACGCTTATCTCAAGATGAAATCAACTAAAGATGTTTATAGTCAGAATCGTCGATCCAAGTACCAGGATATCAATTTCGAGAATGAAATTTATAAATACAATAAATCTTCTTTTTTAAAACAACTTCAGAAAAAATTTCCAGAACAGGCTTCTGATACGATTTATACTCTATTACATTATCAACATCATACAGAACAACTGACAACCAGAGCCAAAATCAGGAACGTGTTTCTTATCCAAAATCAAAATTTAAGCCAACAGACTTCTGAAAAGCTATTTGATCAAAATTTTTTGTCTAGAAACTTTGATTCAACCCAAATTACCTCTTATGCTGATTTTTTAAGATTTATCTCACCCACCAATCCCCTATTGATACAACAACAATTTCTATTCGATCAACGTCAGTCTAAAAATTTTATTTATCAAGAAAATCCAGAAATCAAGACTGCTAAAATTTTGTTTGATTCGAATGATCCTAAAGAGCCCATTGGCATTCAGAATAGATATGGGATTCTTATCTTTAGTAATTATTCAATCACCCGGTTAGAGCAATGTATAAAGAATTTACATCCTGAGCATCAAGTATCAGTTCGAGGATCATCAGATTTTAAAAACTTATTCGAAATGCTTTCCCAACATAGATCAAACGAAATTCAAGATACAAACAAAAGTAGAACTCTCCCCGCTCTATCAAAATTATCCTCGGAGCAACTCGAAGCTGGATTTCGACAACTCTATCAACATTTTAAGACAACAGGCGAATGCCAAAGTACAGCGCTGATCAAAACTGGTTTACTACTGAATTGTTGTGGCATCAATATGAGCCAGCTCAAATCTAATTTAGCAGCAGGTATTCAAAAGCATCAATTGCCTCAGCTTAATCAAGAAGATCAGAGTATCTTGATACAAAGGCTGCATAACCTGATCTATACACAAGCCTCAAAATTAAATAAACAATATTTCAACTCAAATGACATCGAGCAAACCTGGCAATTATATTTTTCTTTAGAGCATCAGCCTATGATCAACGAAAATTGCCATAGCCTTGTTACAACTAACGATGCTTCGCAACATTTAAGAGACCTCGCACTTATACCTAAAAATAAAGTGAACGAATCATATCAACAGACAGAATCTTTATCTGAACTTGATTACTTACAGATGTTTGAGTTTTATGAATACAGTCGAAAAGTTAAACTGCGCAAACAACAGGAATTAGAGCGGAATAATATCTTCACAAGGCCAAAAGAAACCTTGAAAGATTCTGATCAAATTTTACAGTCAGCCTACCCTATTAAAAAATATCGTATCGAATACAAATTTGGAGAAACATTTTATATCGATCAAGAGAAAGTCGCTTTTTTTGAAAGCAAAAATACTTTAGATATTACCGTAGTCAGCCAAAAGCGTGACCATATTCACGATGCCTTGTTATTGGCTAGAGATAAATTTGGGGTTGTATGGGTGTCCGGTACAGATGACTTTAAAAGACAGGTGCAAGAAATTGCACGTGCAACAAATATAAGAATCGAATTTGACCACCCATTAGTAATAGATCGTCAAGTTGAAAGCTCAGCGACCGACAAGATAGATCACAATATTGTGCACCAAATAAATGAGTACAAGACTGTTATTCCTAATTCTCCTCCAACATCACCAACTATAGAAGATCAAACAGACCTCATCAATAAAGAGAAATCTACAACATTAGACAAAAATTCTAAGAGTCTAAACCATACAAATGATAGCCTTGATTTTGGTTTCTAATACTCTTAAATAGAATTCAGGAAGAATGAATAATTTTCTAAAAAAAACTAGATTTTTCATCTTTATTGAGTTATAAAATCAATAGCCCCCTAGTTTTATAACAGACTAGTTGGTTAGCTAGAATTAAGGCTAGCGGGAGAAAGTCACTCTTATTTAAAGACATGAAAGGATAACTCGTTTTTTACGTGTTTTTCGTGTGCTTTAAATAAGGTTAAATAGTGAAATCTTCGCAACTATACAATACATTTCTTCTTAATATTCTTCATAAATTGGTTCACAATTCATCGGATAGCTTTACTGTCTCTTTTATTAATATAAATAATTCTAAGATGTTAGAAATATTTTGTGACTCCGTTCTTTCATTTCATTTTTTTGGATACAAGTATATCGGTAATAAATACTATAAAGTACATAATGGTTTAATTTTTAGCTACACTGTAGACCACGGGGAAAAAATTATTACTTTTAAATGTGATTTAAAAAAAGAAATATCTGGGTTAGACTTAATCACTAAAAAATTGTATTTAAATCGAATTTTATTCAATAGCAATTAAAATTAGTCAAATTAATACTGAAAAGTTAATTTAACTATTTTTTCGTTATTTCTTTTGTAAGAAGTCCGCTGAACACACCTTATGAATTCATCCTATAAGCCTTAATTTAAGTCCCCACTTAAAAACAAGTAGGGACTTAAATTTATCACTACAAATAATCAGACATCCATCGAATCTCTTGCGAAAAAACGAAGAACATACAGTGCTGAATTTAAACAGCAGATCGTTCAGGCTTGTAAGGCCCCGGACGTTTCAATTGCTTCGGTCGCTTTGCAACATGGATTGAATACAAATCTTGTATCCAAATGGATTCGCTTAATTGATGGTAAACTAGGGAATGATCGCTCACCACTCTGGCTTTAGCTTACCGCATTTACTGTGAGTTGGCACTGAATCTGCGTATTAAACTGAGAAGAAGACTAAAACGGCATGCACCTGAACCATTGAAAGAACCAATCCGAGAAAATCAGGTTTGGTCATTAGATTTTATACATGATCAGCTTTCCGATGGTCGCAAGTTTCGATTATTGAATGTGATTGATGATTACCGCCGCCAAGGCCTAGCCATTGAGTCAGGGTTCTCATTGCCCACAATCAGGATTATTCGTACGTTGAATCAATTGCTGGAGTAGAGAGAAAACCATTAGTGATCCGATGCGATAATGGTCCCGAATTTATCAGTCACGAATTTGTGCGCTGGGCTACTGAGCACGGTATTCGTATTGAATATATTCAACCGGGTAAACCACAGCAGAATGCGTATATTGAACGCTATAATCGGACCATACGTTATATAGCTGAATTCTAAAAGGTATAGCACCCAAATATTTTCGTAAGATACCATTTCATAAGGATTTTACTGTGCTACTCAATTTTATAATCAACTATAGTTGGCTGAGCAAGCATTTGTTTGATACATTGGAAGAAGTTTAGGATTACGTAACTGATTGGCTGTGGCATTACAATCATGAAAGACCACACCAAGCTAACAAAGGAAAGTTATCTTTAATGGCTGCTTAACCTCTACTTTTAACTTCGGTTATTTATTTATGGGAGGATTACCCACGGATTTAACTGAATAGACCACTTTCCACTTTATCCCCCCCTATTTTATTTAAAACTTTTATCAATCAGCTGCTTAAAATCTTCTAAATTCTGCTCTGCCAGTGACTCTAAAGCTATTCTTACAATACTAGATCTGTTAACACGAGCGTTATTACTTTTGATAATTAGCTCATCAATTAATTCACTTAATTCTTGGTTTAAAGAAAAGGTACAACGAACGAATTTCTTTTGTGAAACTTCTAGATCCTTAACTCTTTTATCAGCTCCAGATATGAAATTTTCAACCAGTTTATCCTGATCTGAAAGCTCGTCAGTTTTCTTTTTTAAACCGCTAAGACCTGCCATAGTTATACTCCTAAAAACTCTTGAGCTATCCCTTCAATTTCTGCTTTTGCTTTAAAATCACTTGTTACTTCAAAAACAGATAGGCCATTTTCATCTGCATCATCATAAACATTTCGATTTGTCGTAATTTGGTCTAAGGCTTTTATTCCGAACGATATACAGGCTTCTTTAGCATCTAGAATTCGCTGTACTTGTGACGGTAATGTTGGGCATTGTGTAATGATTGCTCTTGCATTCAAATCTGGATTCACTGCTCGCGCCAGTTTTAATACTTGCTCCATATGATCCAAAGTCTTTAGATCTCTACGTTTAGGCCTAAAAGGCAATAGCATATGTGTTGCTATAGTCATAGCAGAACGCAATGCTTCCGAATCTTGCCCACCAGCATCAATGATAATATCTTCATATCTTTTTGATAAATCTTTTAAAACTTGACGAATATTGCCTGAAGCTTGTACAGATGGAATATTCTTTAAATCCTCATTCTCATCACGCTCTTTAATCCAGTCAGTAGTTGTACCTTGAGGATCTGCATCTAGAAGAAGAACATCTCTATTCTTTTTTTGTAAATAAACCGCTAAGTTTTGGGCAAGGCAGCTTTTACCAGCTCCGCCTTTTTCACCACCTACTAAAATAATCATAAGTTATGTAAGTTACGTAATTTTGTTAAAAACAATGTACAAGTTTCAATCTCCTGAATCAACTATTGTGAAAAATAAAGTTAAAAAATAAAGTTATCCACAAGTAATGCTCTTTTTTAATTTTATATATATTTTTAAATTTATATTTATAGGACCTTTGTATGCCTTATGTAGTCTAATTCTCAGAGGATTTATATGGACGTTTTCCTGACAATAAGTGGACATTTTCCTTTATTTAAATGGACGTTTTCCTGATATAAATGGACGTTTTCCTGGCATAAATAGATCTTCCATTAATGGTCATTAAGTGTTAATGTCCATTAATGATATTTGTTTCTCTAATCACAATATGGCAAATCTAATTTATAAAGATAATAACTTGATTGAAGCATCTTATGCGTTGACTTTGTCTGAACAACGCTTAATTTTAGTTGCGATTATTGCAGCTAGGGAAATTGAAAAAGAGCTTACATCGGATACCTTGCTAACAATACATGCATCTGAATACATGAAGCACTTTAATTTGGGTCGTCAAGCGGCCTATGAGGCTCTTCAGGGAGCGTGTGATAACTTGTTTGAACGTAGACTCACCTATAAGGCCATAGATCCTGTTACAGGTAAGCCAGCGGTCTACAAAAGCCGTTGGGTATCAAAAGTTGGCTATGTTAAAGAAGCTGCATGCGCTCAACTAATTTTTGCTCCTGATATTTTACAGCTTTTTGTAAAACTTGAAGAAAAATTTACCCGTTATGAATTAAAGCAAATTTCTCAATTATCTAGCGTATACGCTATACGGCTGTATGAACTTTTGATTAGATGGCGTAGCAAAGGCAAGCTATATATTAGTATGGTTGAATTGCGTGATAAGTTAGGTTTACTTGAAAATGAATATAAAACCATGGGCGATTTTAAAAAGCGTGTATTGACGGTTGCCATAGATCAAATTAATAAACTTACTGATATCGACGTAAGTTATGAGCAGAAAAAAGAAGGAAGAACAATTACACATATCGAATTTTCTTTTAATCAAAAAGCTTCCTTAATTGTTAGTGATAAGGTACTGGAACCGACATATCAGTTGACACCAAAACAATCTATATTTTTCGCTCAAAAATTGTGTGACCTTATCAAATATCCCGAATTCGGGGGAAAATATGCCAATGTAGGTGAAGAGATCGAAGCGTTTAAAGAAAGGATTTCACTTGAACTTCTCGACCCTGAAAAGGTAAAAAAGTATTATCCTGATTTGTTAAAAGTGGGCTATAAAGAAAAATATAAATCAGAAAAGTTATCATAACCTGAATAATAGAAATTCTTATTTTGAACACTACTAACCTATAGAAAAAAATTTAGTCTGTCTTGGTAACCCTAATTCTATAATTTGGTCTTTATTGAGAAGTGTCCATTTTAATTGGAAGGCTATTACATGAACGGTTAGCAGCTGATCTATAAGGAATATTAAATTATAAAGTTACATAACTTACGCAACTTATGAACTTATGTAATCCTGAAGAGAGTGATGAGATGGAAACCTCTCCCGGTCATGCTTGTCAGGGATTTGTCCATATATGGAAGTGCAGTGCTGAAAACTAAGGATCCATCTAATGAGAAGAACTGCCTGGGATTAATCTGCCAGGAATATTAAATTATAAAGTTACATAACTTACGCAACTTATGAACTTGTGTAATCCTGAAGAGAGTGATGTGATGTAAAACTCTTTCTATACTGCCATACTTACAATACCAGCGCACAGCCCAAAGAATGATTTCGCCCCAAAGATGATGCCGACTATGGAAGTGATTCATCTATTGAACCTTTAGCTGAAAAGCTATTTACAACACTGCCAATTTTTCCTCTTTTATAGCGTTTACTCTAATTTCAACTGCTACAAAAGAGGAAAGACGATTCATCAATTAATAGTCAAAGCTGAAGAAATTTTCAGGGAAACAAGAACGGAAAGCTTTTTGAATATCGCTGTACTCACACTCAGGATGCTTCTCTAAATAACGTCTAGTCCAAATCAGTGTGGCTTCATAATCGTTAAAGCACTGATCGAGTTGTAAAAAAATCCACAGTTCATGGGCTTTTTGAATGAAAAAGTCATTGATAATCATGAGAGCAATTTTCTTTTCAGTGTTTGAATCCGGGTATGAGTACATAGTATGTTTCTCCTATAGAGATGATAAATAGATTAATTGATAAGCTATTTATAACACATAAAAAATGTGTTTGTCACATAATTTATGTGATTTTTGTAATTTTATGGTCTGTGTTATACTTCTAATCCAAACAGATTGTATTTATCACGATGCCGTACGAAGAATTTCAAAGACTTATGGGGAAAGCAGGTCTTTCAATTAAGGAATTTGCAACATTATTGGACATGAACCCAAATTCCATAACTAACTATAAAAAGATCGGAAAAGTACCTACTCATATTGCTGTTCTGGTTTATTTGCTTTCTAGCATGAAAGATGAGGGTGTAGACTTTTACCCTATTTTCGAAAAAATTAAGTCGTATTCAAAAGACTAAGACTCTAGTTTTTTTGATTGTTTTAAGCTGTTAGTGATGACGTAAAAAATGCCTGAAGTTCAGGCATTTTTTGTTTCAGGGACTTATAAGCCTCGATAGAACTTTTCAATAAAGTTTCGAGTTTTGAGAACCAGGGTATTCATCATGGTCTTACGTTTTGAGATCTTAGGGCGAGCAATCGGTAAGTCTTTGACATCTTCCCGGCTAGGTAGACGCTGGGTGTATTCATATTGGCTGAGCACCGTTTTGAAGACTTCAGGTTTGATGGCTTCTTTTTGACACAGCTCATTCAGTGCCTTTTCTTTCTCCACATCCCAAAACTGAACAAAGGCTTGTTCAACGCTTTGACCATCGGCCATGCGTGGAATGTTTTCATCCAGAAACTTTTGAATCAGCTCTTGTTTGTCATACAAGTTGTGGTTGGTCGAGATGATATCTTGCACTTGGGAACGATACTGTTGTTTCTTTTCTGGATCTTTATGATTGACCACCGATTGCAGTAAATTCAGGATATAACCGACATTCACGGTATCGCGGTGGATCAGTTCCAGTTGGAAATTGACATCATTGAGGATCGATACTTTGTCTTTAGGCTGGACCACACGGACGTTGTTGTACAGATATTTGTATTGTGAGGTATGTTTCTGGAATTCTGCCTTATTTAAATTGGTATCGTCCTAGTCATACTCGACAAAGTTTTCCAATTGGGCATTGATCCGCATCAGCTTTTCGGGTTTACGCCCCTATTTCTTATAGTATAAATTTTTGAAATATAATACTATTTACTTTGGAATTACATGCGATGCGATAAATTTCGAATAAGAGATTTTATGTTAAATAATGGTTTTTATATGATCTAGTATTTCTAAATATAAGTGCAATTTTACTAAGGTTGCTTAGATGCTATGGAATCTAAATATCTAAATTGTTCATCCCCCTTTACTTCATTTTCATGTTTAATCACCGCTATTAGTAAAACTATGGTCATAGCCCCAGCTAGATAGGTGATCTTTTTTCTCATGATTTCCTTGTAGTGAAATTTTTTTTGCTTATTTTATATAAATTATATAAATAATAAAATTGTGATATATACCAATCTGTTAGGCAAATTAGGGCACTGTTGCAAATAGAGATTTGAGTCGATGAAGTTCCTTTTTAAAAGTGCTTAGAGACCGAAAACCCTGTTGATTAGACACACTTCACCTTGAGGCTGACCATAATAAAATGACGATGCTTGTCCTTTACGTAGTGCA
>NZ_JBSXNI010000037.1:0-121630 GCF_056857555.1 Acinetobacter sp. L-24
TGGTGGGGACGGAGAGACTCGAACTCTCACACCTCGCGGCGCTGGAACCTAAATCCAGTGCGTCTACCAATTTCGCCACGTCCCCATCAGGGTACCAACTTAGCGTTGGATTTCTTTCAAACTTTGGCAGAGGATCAAGGATTCGAACCTTGACGAACGGTTTTGGAGACCGTCATGCTACCATTACACCAATCCTCTACTTCCACCCAATATCCAGTTACCCAAATATCAATTGGTGGGGACGGAGAGACTCGAACTCTCACACCTCGCGGCGCTGGAACCTAAATCCAGTGCGTCTACCAATTTCGCCACGTCCCCAATGGCTGTGTATATTATAGAGATCATTTCCAGCTGACAAGCCGTTTATCATAAAAAAACACTCGTTTGATTAAATAAGAAACAATTCAAGTTTTATTGTATTTTTCTCATTCAATTTCAGTCATTAAGTAGTCTTTCACAGCTTGAAAATCGGCCAATCTATGCTGCTTCTGCTTACTTAACATTTCTTCTAATAAGCCTTGAAAAGCCTGTAAGTGCTGCGGTAACTCAACTTTCAGACGCTGACAATGCAAAAAGGCCCAATCCAGATAATCTGTCGCCTGTAAACGCTGACCACTCAACCACTCATAAAAAATAACACCCAAAGCATAAACTTCACTTTGTAGGCTCTTGGCTTGGCCTTGGAATAGTTCCGGCGCCATATAACGCGGTGTCGCATTCAGTTCATGCAGGTCATTCTGATGGAGTATTTGGACATGCTCAAAATCAAGCAGGCAGACCCTGCCCTGATTATTTACAAAATGTTCCTGCTTTAAATCGGCATGCAAATAACCCAATTCTTGCAGGCAGATTAAAGGCTCCACAGCTTGCAGCAAATGTTGCCGAATTTGCGTGATGGATTGCTGATGCGGCATGATCTGAAAATGCGCCGGCGCATCGACCAGAATTAAGGCCTGCTCAAATTGTTCATGATTGATCTTGAAAGGCTGTTGAATAATTTGATGTGGAAGGAAAAAATTTAGATCACCTGAGCTGGCATGAGCCTGATAAAAATCCAGCTCATGTTGCCAGCCTAGTTCAGCATGTGGAGATGATATTAAACTATCAGATCTATGCGATATCTGGGTTTTTAGCCAGAGCGCATTTCCCTTGGCATAATAAAGACGCCGACCAAAACCCAGACTACGGGCTTTGGTTCGTAGTTCAAAATCAGAAATATCGAGATGATCTAAATTAAGTCGTGGCAATGTATTCAGGTATTGGATTAAGTGTATGCTGATAATTTAGCAGCTCCAGACAATGCTGAATAGTTTTCCCGACCCGTTCCTGAGTCTCAATGAGGGAGATTTTTGGCCAAGTAGCCCGCTCCCCTTCACGCTGTAAAATTTTAAACAGATACGGCCGCGGATTTTGCAACATATAGCTATAGTGGCGTAGGCTATATTTACCGACAATATTCACATCACCATAATAACGCTGGTCAACTACACCATAGCCATGATCCAGTAGACGGCGTACAGGAGGCAAGCTACCGGCATGTTCCCGGGCGAAATCCATCATTCCTTTGGTAATCACCGCGCCCTGACGGCGAACAATTCGTTGTGGCCAGCTCAAAGTACCTTTACGGAAACGTGAAATATCATCCTGCATGAATGGCACGATATGCGGGTTGGTCTGACTGGCAATGGTATAATTGATATTATACAGGCGTGCCATTTTCTCCTGCGGAAAATCACTGCGCACGCTGCCATCCACCCAGCGGGTTGAACCCATATAAGGCGTATATTGATCATCATAGCGCTTACTGGTCAAACGAACCGGTGGAAACAGAACCGGCACCGCACAAGACGCCAGTACCGCACTCCAGACCAGCAAATCCGGAGAAGTATAGGCATTTAAAATGCGTGCATCCTGTCCAGCATCATAAGGTGCAACCGCAATATTGATATGCAGACCTGAGGTTTTGAGTGCTTCTTCGAAGGTCAGATCACCCAGATTTTCGACCAGAAATTTTTTTAGATATTTTACATCCGCCAGACCACCATTACCTTTCATCAATTCACTCATGGTGCGGAAATGAAAAGCCTCATGAAAGAAATTATGGCCTTTCAAAATATCAATATATTGCGAAGGTTTGGATACACCTAACATGGCGGTCATGATGGCACCCGCACTTGAACCGGACATTACCTTCGGCAACAAGTCCTGCTCCATTAAGGCTTTGCATACACCAGTATGAAACAGACCCAGCGTCGAACCACCGGAAAACATCAGGGCTGGCTGGCCATAGGCGCGCTGACAATGCTGAAAATATTCGATTTTTTCTTCCATACTGAGACAGGTACAGTCTATTGAAGCAATATAGGCTAAGCCTTGGCTGACTTCTTCGACATAATCTTCAATAATTCTTTTAGTGCCCACATAGGCTTCGGTAAACAGTAGAGGATGGGCAATGTTGGCAATATCGTAGCTCAGGCCTTCGCGCAAAATATACATCAGGTCACGGGTGCGCTTTTGTTGTCGATAGCGTCGTAATTTACCCAGACGATGTGCGATCACTTCTGCATCAAAGTAGGGTGAACTGTTATCAAATTTCCATTCCTGTGCACCTGATTCTTCATCTATTTTCAGGGCAATATATTTCCATTCCTCATAGGACTCAGCCTGTTGCAGCTGCTGCTTGAGCTTTTTAATACGATAGGCCTGATGTGGATTAATATCCTGAGTAAAATCTTTAAACAGCATCTGCCTTTTCCCTATATTTATTCTTGATACAGCTCGTACCCAGAGCCAGAAAATGTGTACAAATTTTCTATCCTCTACAATAACGAAAATTCTCTACTTTAAGCAAATTATCATACTTTTCTGGCTTTGACTGTGAATTTTGCAATGGTACTATCTTAGCCATAATTTTAAATCTGTAATGTTAAATCATGGCGAAAATTGAGTTACCTGACCATATTTTAAATGCCCTTTCGACTGTTCTGCAGCAACTTCAGCAAAGTCTGCCCGAACTAAAACAAATTCCTGATTTTTCTGCTCATGCCTATAAATGGCAACATGGTGAACTCAAACCTATTCATCAGCTTAGACAGATGGAACTGGCCGATTTAAAAGGGATTGAGCGACAAAAAGAAAAAGTCATCCAGAACACGTTGCAGTTTTTAAACGGCTTACCTGCCAATGATGTCTTACTGACCGGTTCACGCGGTACGGGTAAATCCTCCATTGTTCGTGCCCTACTCACCGAGTATGCAGATCAAGGGTTACGATTAATTGAAATCGAACGGGATGATTTATCCGATCTGCCTCAAATTCAGCAACTCATTGCAGAGCGTCCAGAGAAGTTCATTGTCTACTGTGATGATCTGGCCTTTAATGCCGAAGATGAAAATTATCGCAGTTTAAAGAGTGTTCTGGATGGTTCTTTACAGTCCGGTTCCAGCAATTTTGTGATTTATGCGACCAGTAACCGTCGTCATTTATTACCCGAATTCATGCATGAAAATACGCCCGTTACCCGAGTTGATGTGCCGCAATATACTGAATTACATCCTCAGGAAGCGATTGAAGAAAAAATTTCACTGTCTGACCGCTTTGGTTTATGGCTGTCTTTCTATCCAATGGATCAGAACCTGTATTTGGAAATTGTCGAACATTACCTCAAAAAGGCAGGCATGGAACTCACGCCAGAAACCCGTGCTGAAGCCCTACGCTGGTGTCAGGCACGCGGTCAACGTTCAGGACGTGCTGCCTATCAGTTTTCCAAGCACTGGATTGGTTCAACCCAACTAAATGCCTCTTAACAACTTAAAAGCGACCGGCTCAGGTCGCTTTTTTCATATAAATCATTTATATAATGATGATACTCAAAAGAAAATTAAAATTATGGATGTCGGCGCAGTTCTCATTCAACTTAAGCCCTTACACATGCAGCAAGTTCATGACTGGCAGCGTACTTTGAAAGCACGTCAAGACGAAGTAATTGAAACGCTTAAGGCTGAACAGGTTCATGTCGAGTCCTGGTTTTATCTGCAACTTCATGGTCAGGACTATTTGATTGCATATATGCGCGCCGACAATATTCAAAAAGCGCAAAATATTGCAAAACTCAGTACTTTCCCAATTGACCAAGTGCATAAACAGTTTAAAACTTCATGGCAAGCGGTTTATCCCGCCGAATTGTTATTGGATGCTACAGTTACCTGATTTATTAGCACGGCTATTCAAAATAGTTTTGTAATAAAGACTTCTCCCCAATCAATAATAAAAAAAGCCCTGGAAATACAGGGCTTTTTTGACATCTCGAATTATTGTTTATCACCGATAATGGTAGACCATAGCAGGTCATCAATTTCACTGCCATTGAAATAAACAGTAGCCTTCAATGATTCAGGCTGGTTCTGTTTGACCTCAATTACCTGATCATCGCTGTCCTTAATTCTAAGCACGCCCTCTTTTGGCAAATGCTTATAGTTATTTAATACGGTTTCATCCATTTTAAATGGTGTCGTGGTATTAAAATCAAAAC
Organism: Acinetobacter sp. L-24; assembly: GCF_056857555.1. Next base: position 4,532 of record NZ_JBSXNI010000037.1, read on the forward strand.
TGTAACGATAATCTGTCAGATCAGGCTGACCGATAATCGTACCACGACTGGTTAAGGTACGAATCCCATTACTGCCACTGCCATAATCATCGACCAAGCTGTAATTATAATTACGCACCTGCAGATATTCTTTGCTCTTTGTATCAAACGCGATTCCAGAAGTACCTGCCTGACCGGTCTCGGCGATACGCTGGAATTCCAACTGATCGATTTGATAAGATTCGGATTCACCCATGTTATTTTTGGTTTTACGATGCACAATTGTGCCAGAAATCAGGTAGTCGTCCTTGAGATTAAAATCTACATTTGAACCATAACGGACATTGCTAAAGCTTAAAGTCGTCGTGTCACCATTCACCGTCTGAGTAATGTTTGAGCCTTTACGGTAAGTTTTATCCAGAATAATACAGTTATCTTTATCTGTTTTTAATTTCAGGGTTTTGACCGAACCAGTGGTATTGACTTCCGAACAGATCAGATTTGGATATTTAATACTATTGATGCCCAGATTATAAATTTTGATGATACGTGCAGTACGCCCATAAGGATAATCTGCAAATACTTCTCCAATCATGTGACCTAGAGCAACGTTATAGTCGGTATCATTACTGGTATTTCCGGAAATTTTATCTCGAATTTTGTCTACAATGTCCTGATCTTCAAGCAGGACAAATTCCTCTGAAAGCTCAGAGGAAATACTTTCTTTCGGAACATTTGGAGGTGTAGTGACAGTAGGACTGTCTGAGCTACTTCCCCCACCACCACAGGCACTCATTAAACCCGAGACAAGAGCGAGTCCAAAGATAGAAATCTGCTTTTTTATAAAATTTATTCCCTAAAATTTCTTTGCATTTTTATTTGGTGATCACTAAAGATTGGCCATCTCGAAACTGAACAGCTCAAATGCTATTTCTGCCGGTAATGTTTTTTCTTGGCAACCAGTTTTATCCTTAGATAGCGCTTTATTTTTAAACAAAGAAATTTTTGGTTCTGTAATTTTAATGTATATTTCAAACAACAATTATCATAAGAAATGAAGTGCTTATTTGAAGCTCGCTCCTTACCAGAGTCACTTTTCAACACGATTAAAGCGCATTTAATTAGGTCAATTTACTTTGCAACAAAGCTTATAAAATTTGTAATGGTTAAGTTAAAGATGGATTGAATTTTCTTTTTATGGAGAATCATGTTCAACTTCTACACATAGGAATGAAGGAGAATATTAAAAGATAGGATGACTTTAGAACATAGAAAATGATCATTTTTATAATATGAAATACTTAATTATTTACAGAAGATTTAAAGCGTCAATTATTTTAGATTGGTCACGGATTCACTGAATTTTTTCCGACGCTTATATTCAAACATGTTCTGATCCGCTTGTGCGAGCGCTGCAAATAAACCATGACCAGGATGACGCATCGCCATACCAATCGCTGCGCCAATGTTTGCTGCTGCAAAGGCATTAATTAAACGATCCACTAAACTTTCAGTACCCGTTTCATCATTTTCCACGCTAAGAATCACAAACTCATCACCACCGAAACGAGCAACAATATCATTGATCCGTACATTATCTCGTAATATTTGCGCTGCATTTTGAATCAGTTTGTCACCTTCATCATGACCTAAATTATCATTCACTTTTTTTAGGTCATTCAGGTCAATAAATAATACAGCGGCGGGATGACCATATTGCTTGCAACGCTCTTCTTCTGCTCGCAGCAGTTTTTCCCAAGCGCGACGATTATATAGCCCGGTCAATTCATCTTTACTGGCTTCTTCCTGCAATAATTCATGCTGTCTCATCTGCTCACTCTGACGTAATTCTGCCTGCAAGATCGAACTGAGTAATTGTCCCAACAACTCGACCAGTTGTATATCTTGCACAATAGCTTCTGATTTGGTTTCTGGATCAATCGCACAGAGCGTTCCAAACAAACTGCCATCTTCTTTAAGGAGTGGCTGACCAATATAAGATTTTATACAGACCTGCTGATTAATCGGCGCTGTGGCATATAAAGGAATTTCTTCAGAGCGAGGTGCAATTCTCGGGGCCTTACCTGCGACCATATGAGAACAAAAAGAATCAGCCCACTGAAACACTTGGCCGGGTCGTATATCATAACCATGGTCTTCACTTTGCAGCACAATCCAGTCTTGGCCTTCTACCCGGGTAATCATCCATAAATCAAAGCCAAAATGCTGATGCAGAAACTTTAATACTGCCTCTCCAGCATCCTGAAAACTTTTGAAATTTATATTTTCCATCCGAGATTGCCTCTGCTACAAACCTGTAAAAATATGCATGATATAAACTTAAGCTATTAAACTATTTTTCCGGTTTCAATAGAATATACAAGCTCTAAATACAGCTATAAAACTATATATTTACAACATACCGTTGCTATAAGTTTTCATTTAAAAATTCACAATAAAAAAGAGGCCTTAGCCTCTTTTTTTCAAGCCTGAAATCTATGCCTCTGTCGGATTAGTCAATTCCGTCATTGGCCAGCGTGGTGTGGTGGTCACCGCCAAGCCATCATGCTGCCCTGCTTTTAAACGCTGATAGCCCGCAAAAGCAATCATTGCACCATTGTCTGTACAGAGTGCAGGTTCAGCATAATAAACAGATGCACGGATCTTGGCTAAATCTGCTTCTAAACGCTCACGTAAACGCTTATTGGCACTGACACCGCCCGCAATCACCAGACGTTTAAGCCCCGTTTGCTTCAATGCTTTCACCGACTTTTTCACCAGAGTATCGACAATGGCTTCCTGAAAACTGGCAGCGATGTCGGCATCGCGGTTTTCATCACCCAGTTTTTTCATCTGTACAGAAACTGCCGTTTTTAGACCACTGAATGAGAATTCCAGACCTTGATGCAGCATTGGGCGTGGGAATGCAAATGCATTTGGATCGCCCTGTTCCGCCAATTTAGAGATATTCGGACCGCCCGGATATGGCAAGCCCATCATTTTCGCGACTTTATCAAAGGCTTCGCCTGCCGCATCATCAATGGATTCACCGAGCAATTCATACTGGCCAATGCCATAAGCAGCCATGAGCTGAGAATGTCCACCCGATACCAATAATGCAACAAATGGAAACTCAGGCGGAGTTTCTGACAACAAAGGTGCCAGCATATGACCTTCCATATGATGCACACCAATTGCGGGTTTATTCAGTGCAAAGGCCAAAGTACGACCAAACAATGCGCCTGTCATGAGTGCGCCCATCAGACCCGGGCCACGGGTATATGCGACTGCATCAATTTCTGATTTTTTCACGCCGCTCTGTTCAAGCAGCTCATTGATGAGTGGAATCAGTTTACGCACATGATCACGTGACGCCAGCTCTGGAACTACACCGCCATATTCTGCATGCAGTTTAATCTGGCTATAAAGCACCTGTCCGCGCAAACCCAACTCGCTGTCATACAGCGCAAGTCCTGTTTCATCACACGACGTTTCCAAGCCTAAAACGATCATTAAACTGCCTATAACCTGTATCAATTCTATTGCAGCAACTATTATAGACTTGTGGTATGAGATGTAAATGAGTAAAATACTGACCTTCACTTGTGATTGAGGGCAATTCAGCCCGAGATCTTACCCTAACTGATATGAGGATTCTTCATGCCACAAGTTAAATTGAAAGAAGGCGAACCAGTAGACGTAGCTATCCGTCGTTTCAAACGTTCATGCGAAAAAGCGGGTGTTCTTGCTGACGTACGTAAGCGTGAATTCTACGAGAAACCAACTCAAGAACGTAAGCGCAAAAAAGCTGCTGCTGTTAAACGCTACCAAAAGAAATTGGCGCGTGAATCAGTACGTACAACTCGCCTTTACTAAGATTAATTTGTGATTGATTGCCTTGAATAAATAATGACGACTTTAAAAGACCAAATCACGGATGTTTTGAAAGCAACAATGCGTGCCAAAGAAATGTCCAAGCTGACGGTCATTCGTAGTCTACAGGCAGCAATTAAGCAAATCGAAGTCGATGAGCGCAAAGAACTTGACGACGCTCAGGTTCTTGCGGTCATTGAAAAACAAATTAAACAACGTAAAGAATCGGTTAAAGCCTTTGCAGGCGCTGGCCGAGATGATTTAGCTAGTAAGGAACAAGCCGAAATTGAGATTTTGTCTCAGTTTCTACCAGAAGCTATGACTGAGGAAGAACTTGATTCCATGATTGCGCAAGCTATTGCAGCGCAACAAGCTACTAGCATGAAAGATATGGGTAAGGTGATGAATTCTCTGCGTCCGCTCATAGCCGGGCGCGCCGATCCTGCACAAGTTTCCGCCAAAATCAAAGCGCAACTTGCTTAATCCATACTCTCTAGCATTTTCTCTTTAACGTTGAACTGCCTTTAATCAAAGACAGTTCCTGACGTATTCTCATTGCAAATTACAATCGACCTGATAACGCTTAAGTAATTGCATCTCTTTCGACGATTTCACTTCTACAATTACATCCCGTTTACTCATATTTTGAAACTGACGATCCAGATAAGGACGATTCTGGTCAGCGGCCTGATATAAACGATCAACATAACGTCCTACAATTCCACAAAATTTTGCATTCTGCTCAGGACTAAATCCCTGTTGCTGCGGATTTAAACCACTTAAAAACTGACGCGATTCCTTTTTATAATCCGCATTAATTCGTTCTATTGCTTCTACATATTCAACTGCACTCGCAGCAAAAACCCCATAACTCCACCCCAGTAGACACACGCCCAATAGTATTTTTTTCATATTATGCTTCAGTTTGATTCACGCTGATCTTTCAAAAAGATTGTAGCCTGATTGAATATATTCTTGCTATATCATCCTGATACAAAAACTTAAAACCCAGTTCAGCTTTAAATCTTATATTGATGTGCCTGCTGCATCTGCTTCAGACGCTGGCGAATGGTGGACGATAAAGATTGATTATTCTTTACGCTACGCTGTGCATGTAATAATGATTTGATGGCAGTTTCTTCATATCCTGACCAATATTCTACTTCTGCACGATAGCGCAGCACATTAGCAGCCTTAATCGGCGAATCTGGCTCTGCATTGGCAGCCAGTTGCATTAGTCGCCAGCCACTGACATCCCGTGAATTGGCATTTAGAAATCGCTGCACTAAAACTTTTGCTTTATCGGGTTGCTTGGCGCGAATCAGCACTTCTGCATATTTATAATTGAGCGCTCGATTTTCCGGCATGATCCGCGCTGCTGACGCTACACTTTCCAAAGCTGCATCAAGCTGGTTCTGAGCTAAATAAATATCAGTCTGGAATAAAACCTGTAAAGGATGCATCTGGTTATGCTTTTTTGCTCGATCTAAAGTGGCCTGCGCGGCCTGGAAATCACTTTGCTGTATTCGATAGGCAGTTAAGGCAAGCTGGCCTGCAAAATTATTTTGCCGGTCCATCAGGATAAGCTGCTCTGCATTGGTCTGACCAGACAATACCCTGCTATACCACTTGATAATGTCAAAGTCTTGGTCATTGAGACTGCGTTTCACCGCAGGAAGCTGGTTGGCACGTAAACGTGCTTCACTCATACGCTCGGTGGTGAGTGGATGAGTGAACCAGAAATCCGGCAGAAAGCTTAAGCGGCTGGTCGAGCGATGCATGACCTCAAAGAAATCTGCCATACTATGCGGGTTATAACCGGAACGATACATATATTGCATACCAATCCGGTCTGCCTCACGCTCCTGATTACGGCTATAGGTAAGCTGTTTATCCAGAAGTGCTGCCTGTGAACCCATCATGACCGCTGTGCCGACATCGCCATCTGCCTGAGAAGCGACCAAAGCACCGATGAGAATTCCGGCTAGCGCCAGTAAACCTTGCCCTTTAAATGCATCCTGAGAGCGACTGTAATGACGTTGTGTGACATGTGCAATTTCATGCGCCATCACTCCTGCCACTTCATCCATGTTTCGGGCTGAATTAATCAGACCAGCATTAAGTGCAAAGAGGCCACCCGGTACGGCGAAAGCATTAATTTGGGGATCATTAATGACCAGCAAACCGATCGGCTGTTGCAATTGAGTCTGACTCAGGATATGAGAAAATACTGAAAGCAACTGATCTTCAAGCCATGGATTTTGCAGGACCGGCATTTGTTTATGCACTTCACGATAGACTTTTTCACCGATCATTTTTTCTTTTTGTTGATCGAGTAAGCCGACGCCTGTACCAATATCAGGCACAGAAAATTGTACATTTACTTGATTAAAATCATGGTTAGAGCCGTGCCCTGCTACCATATACAGACTTAAGCCACACGCCAGCGCCAATCGTTTCAATGAAAAATCTCTAATCCTGCCGATCTAATTTATCTTGAATATAGCATTGAACAATGAGCAGAGACGCAAGAAAATGTTATTTTTTAATACCATTTAAACGACGAATCAGATGCATTTTAAAATTCCGGATTGACCACATAACGGGGCACTCGTCCTTCCAAGGCATCAACAAGATTCTGATAAGCCAGTTCTGCCATTTTTTTACGGGTGGCTGCAGTGGCCGAACCCACATGTGGCAATGTAACCACATTATCCAACTGGAATAATTCCGATTCCTTTAACGGCTCTTTCTGATACACATCCAGACCGGCAGCAAAAACCTGCTTGGCTTTTAAAGCTGAAGTTAATGCCTGTTCATCAATGACCGAGCCACGTGAAATATTGACCAATACTGCATGGGATTGCATTTTAGCCAATTCCGCTGTCGCAATCAGCGCCTTAGAATCCGCATTCAAATCTACTGCAACGACCACAAAGTCAGAACGCTGTAACAGTTCCTCAAGCTGGCAATATTTCGCATTCAACCCTTGAGCAAGTTCTGGTTTTTCCCGACGATTATGATACAGAATATTCATATTAAAACCGTAAAAACCACGACGTGCGATTGCAGCTCCAATATGACCGAGACCAATAATTCCGAGGGTTTTTCCAAAAATATCCATACCAAATTGTGCTTCGCCCACGGTACGCTGCCATTGTCCCTGCTTGGTCCATTGATCCAGGTAAGCCACTTTGCGTGCTGCTGACATCAGTAAAGTAAAAGCCAGGTCAGCAGTGGTTTCAGTCAGTACATGCGGCGTATGACTGAGATAAATTTTCTTTTCATTTAAATAATCCAGTTCATAGTTGTCATAACCGACACTGACACTGGAGATAATTTTTAACCGGGTGGCACTGGCCAGATTATCGCGATTCAACAAGCGCCCTGCGCCAATCATGCCATCAGCATCCTGAACCTGCTGCAAAAGCTGTTGATTCACATCGCCTAGCTTCGGTTGTATATAACTCACCTGATAATTTTGTTCCAGCTTGTTTTGAATATCAGTATCAATTTGACTAAATACAACCACTTTTTGTTTCATCTATTTTTATTCCACAGCAAGATTATTCCAGACTGGCAGTCCTATTTTGCATAAACTGCCATAAACGTTTTTTTAGAATCGGCTGATCCAGCATTTCTTGTAAAGATGCCAACTGGATCATTTTCGTATTTGATATATGCGCTGCAGGCCCGAGGAAAATAATATTTTTCTCTGCACTCATTCCATCCAGAAAACCCTGAATATAGGATTCTACACCACGTCCATCCTGAACATTGGCCCAGGGAAATGGCCAGTTCAGCTCATGAAACTCACCTGGGACTGCACGCTGGATATTGCCCCATAAATTCTGGGTGTCTTCGGTCATTGCAGTTGCATCAATCACGATACTGCAATGTGCCAGACTTAAAGCCTGCAAACTGAATGGCGGGATTTGTACGATTTCACGCTGTTCCTGAACAGGTACAATGTGAGTCGGTGCCGCAGGTGGTGTATCAACCTTAAGCGTAACAATTGGCTCTGGCTCAGGAATCGGTAGATCAGCCAACGCCTCTACGGAAGCAGGCTGTGGTAAGACGATATCGGTGTGAAATTCAGGTGCAGCCTGATCACGCCAGATCGAAACCTGGTGCGGCTGACATGCGCTGTCCCTAGGAATCCAGAGATCGATTCCTAATGTTGCCAGTATGTCACGCTGATGCCCAATCATCTTTTCATCATCACCAATTTCAGGCTGAACATTTTAGCCGGATTGCCTGTGCTTTGCCGAACTTTTTCAGCTTTTCTTTTTTATCCTGATGGATTCTAGTACAAAGTTTAGCTGTCTGCTAAAAACCGTGCTTTTAATACACAATTAAACCATTCCTGCTGTTATAACAGATTCCGGCTAAAGCTGCGCGTTCTCATTTATTTTCTACAGAATGGTTAAACTGTTCTTCTTTAACATTTGCTGAACGACCTGTTCTGCCTCAAAACCCAAGCGCCAATACAACAGCTCCATCACGTCCAACTCATCCTGTGTCACGATACGATCACTCCACAAACAGGCCTCTGCAATACCTAAAATACTGAGGCGATCACGCAATAACAGCCCCGCAATATCATTCAGGATTTCTGCTAGATCAATCGGCTCATCAGAAATTTCATTATATAAGTCCAGTTCCTGAGCGGTCAGAATCCGGTTTAAAATCCGCTCCCGCACCTCAAGCTGGTTGCCGCTATTAATCTGCTGTACATGCAGCAAGGCGTCGATCAAACGCACAATCTGTGGCTTGACCTCATCGAGTGCTGTAGGCGTATGTGCAGGAAGCAAATTCAGTTCGTATTTCACACATTCCAGTAATAATGCATCCAACAGGCCAATTTCGCCATCTTCCTGAATAATCCGTGCCAGCTTCATCAAAAACTGGCGTGCAACAGTTGTCGGCATGCCACCAATATTGTTACAAGCTTGCTGGAAAATCGAGATATGCACCCGCCCGTCCAGATTGAGCAATGAATCTACAATGGCACGGCTAACTTCAGCCTCAGTCGGAATAAATTCACGATATTGACGGATCATTAAAATGGCGACCATCACTTCACGAGAACCAGTTGCGGTTTGTAATGCACGCTCAATCAGTTCCGGACGTGGCATCTTGAGCCGAAGTTCCGGATTCAGTGGTTTGATCGCATCTTTAATCGCAAAACTGATCGGAGACAGCCGCAATAATGGCAAAGGCTGTGGCGAGCTCCAGCTCATTGCAGTTTCAGGCACCACTTCTTCTAAAGAACGGAACAAACTAAACAAAGGCTGATTTTTGAGTTTTTTCAGATTCTCAAGCTGTAAGTCCTGAATCAAGGCAGGATTTAATTCATAAATCCGCTGATTGATATGGGGATGAATATTCAGCCAGTTTTGTGGGCTCAAGGAATTGGCAAAGCACATATGTGAAATGGATTCAGCATATTCACTATAAATCTGGGAGCCGGAATGATGCACATGAATTCTGAGTAAAGTCTGAATATTGGCATCATTTTGAATCAGGCGTCGGGTCTTTCGATCATTTTTATAGGTCCGACCACCGAGTGAAATATATTTAATGAAACGGGAAATCAAAACACCCAAACTACCAATCAGCCAGATCACCGCGCCCACTGAAACATAGAAAGTTTCGAACTTGTTTTCACGAGGACTACCCGCTCGATAAAAACCGGACTTGGCAATCTTACTGCCACACTGACTAAACGTAGTTAAACTGCTATACAGAATTTTCAAACGGGTATTTTCCGCAGCTTCACCAGACAGGATTTTATTGAATTCATGGCTGAGCAAGCCATACAGCTCGACTTTATCCAGTGTTTGTATCGCACCCCAAGTCAGGATAATTGCGGTATCCCGCGGACTAAACCCTGCCGTCAATGCATTGACACCAACTTCATCGGGCAGCACATATACCGCCGGAACGTCAATCAGAAAAGTCTCTGACAGTTGCTGGTTAATGTGCAGTGCAGCACTTTCTTCTGGAATACTGTCCATCGGACTCAACCGACGTGCACCCAACTGCTTCGCCAGCGAATAACCGCCATTCCGAAAAATATAGAATTCATAGATGACCGAGATCATCATGGCACATAACAACAAAGCAATCAGATAAGGACTTAGCGCATGCCAGAAGATTGACTGGCTAGGATCAGTATAAAAAACAAAGAGACCAACAACGGTATTAATAATAAAAATAGTCAACAGAATTGCAATCAGGCAAAAACTTACAGGCAGTACTATATTTTTGTTTTTTATAAAATCGTATCCTACGTTTCGCAATGCAGAACCCTAAAATGATGATTTTCAATGGGTTCATCATAAAACAAAAAAGCGGGAAATTCCCGCTTTTTCATGATGATTTTAAATGTTTAAACTTCGCGTACGCCAGTCAAATCCACTGAGGCTGCATCAATATTGACATCAATATAATTGCTTTCTTTCATGGCACTGTCACTACGTTTTTGCTGAAGATCATCCAGATATTGCGCATCAATACCGCCCGAAACATAGATGCCATCAAACACTGAACAATCAAAGTCTTTGACATCCGGTACTTTGGTGGTTCTTACCGCATCTTTCAAATCTTCCAGATCCTGGAAAATCAGACGGTCAGCACCAATAATTTCACGGATTTCTTCCACGCTACGTTCCGATGCAATCAATTCTGATTTTGCTGGCATATCAATACCGTAAACGTTTGGATATTTCACCATCGGTGCTGCAGAAGCGAAGAATACTTTTTTCGCGCCAGAATCACGAGCCATCTGGATAATTTCATTACAGGTCGTACCACGGACAATCGAGTCATCCACCAACAGTACGTTTTTACCTTTAAACTCAAGCTCAACCGGGTTCAGTTTTTGACGTACCGATTTTTTACGCAGCTGCTGACCAGGCATAATGAAGGTCCGGCCGATATAACGGTTTTTCATGAAACCTTCACGGAATTTCACGCCCAACATATTGGCAAGTTCTAGCGCTGAAGTACGTGAAGTATCCGGAATCGGAATCACCACATCAATATCATGCTCTTCACCCCACTCACGCAGAATTTTTTGCGCCAGCTTCTCACCCATTTTCAAACGTGCTTTATACACCGAGATTCCATCAATGATGGCATCTGGACGGGCAAAATAAACATATTCAAAAATACAAGGACGGTATTCAGCATTCACTGCACATTGCTTGGTGAAGAAGTTACCTTCTAAATCAATAAATACCGCTTCACCAGGCAAAATATCACGCTCAACTTTAAAGCCCAGCGCAGTAATCGCAACCGACTCAGAAGCAATGATATACTCCATACCCTGTTCAGTTTCACGCGAACCGTAGATCAATGGACGAATACCATTTGGATCACGGAAGCCTACCAGACCCTGACCGGTAATCATCGCCACCACGCCATAAGCACCTTTACAACGCTCATGCACACGCGTCACCGCATGGAAAATATCTTCCGACGTAGGTACCAGTTTGCCATGTTTTTGCAATTCATGCGCAAACACGTTTAACAGGACTTCCGAATCAGAATCGGTGTTCATATGACGCAAGTCAGTTTTGAACAGGTCATCATGAATTTCTTCAGCATTGGTCAGGTTACCATTATGTGCCAAGGTAATCCCGTACGGCGAGTTCACATAAAACGGCTGTGCTTCAGCACTGCTCGATGAACCGGCTGTTGGATAACGCACATGACCAATACCGTAATTTCCTTTCAAAGCACGCATATGACGGGTATGGAATACATCACGCACCATACCATTGTCTTTGCGCAGGAATAAACGTCCTTCATCACATGTCACGATCCCAGCTGCATCTTGTCCACGATGTTGCAACATCGTTAATGCATCAAACAACATTTGGTTAACGGGTGATTTACCAGCTATACCAACTACTCCACACATAGCAACCTCGCAGACAAGCTAGGATTAATAAAAAGGATTATTTGTAGACTCATCTGCAGCTCCAGACTTGGACGATGTTTCAGATGATGAAGCTGAAGGTTTCGATGTCCCTTCAGGCTTGATATGTTGTAGTGCGCCATTCGCGGCTTCTTTCGACATTTGAGTCGCCCAAGGTGCATAAGGCAATAAGGCTTGAATAAACTTGGACTGTTTCCAATGAGGTGAGCTTTCTACCCACGGGCCAATTCCCTGCATGGTAATCAGAACAATCAGCAAACCTTTCAGGCTACCAAAGACACCACCCGCCAGACGGTTGAGAGGGCCCAGTTTAAGACTCTTTAAAATACGGTTCAACAGTGCAGTAACGATCCAGGTCAGAACTACAATCAGCAGGACGATAAAAGCGAAGGCCGCAATCTTTTGTACGACTGGATCTGTACTCAGAGCAACCATAGACGGCGCAAGTAGCGTTGAATATTTTGCCGCAACAATCAGGGCAAAGATCCATCCCACTAAGTTCGCAAAGGCTTTAATAAATCCTTGACGCAAACCGTTGAGCCCTCCAATGAGCAAGATAATCAGTAGAAAGATATCAATGGCATTCATAGGATTTAAAGTGCGTCTACACAATCTTTTACAAGTTTAGGTCCAGTATAGATGAGGCCACTATAAACTTGTACAAGGCTGGCGCCTGCCTGTTTCTTGGCAGCAGCATCTGCACCTGAAAGAATACCACCCACACCAATCAATGGAATTTGTCCTTTTAATACCGCAGCAAATGTAGCCAGACATGCGGTACTTTTCTCAAATACTGGCGCGCCAGACAAACCACCTGCTTCCTCTGCATGCTCCAGACCCTCTACACCTTCACGTGACAGTGTGGTATTGGTCACGATCAGGCCATCAATCTTGAATTGCAATAATTGCTTGGCAATAAAGGCAATATCGCTGTTATCCAGATCAGGCGCCACTTTCAGTACCAAAGGTACATAATGCTGGTATTCCTGAGCCAATTCAAGCTGACGCTTCTTCAGTGTTTCCAGCAGTTCGGTGAGTGCATCACCACTTTGCAGGCTGCGCAGGTTTTTGGTATTGGGAGAAGAAATGTTGACGGTAATATAAGAAGCATAATTATAGACTTTTTCTAAACAGATGAGGTAATCATCTACTGCTTTTTCTACCGGAGTATCAGCGTTTTTACCGATATTAATACCGAGAATGCCTTTAAATTTGGCCGCTTTGACATTTTCAACCAGCTGATCCACGCCATCATTGTTAAAGCCCATACGGTTAATAATGGCTTTGACCTGTGGCAAACGAAATAAACGCGGATGAGGATTGCCGGCTTGCGGTCTCGGGGTAATGGTACCAATTTCAATAAAACCAAAACCTTGACCGGCAAGGGCGTCAATATAGGCACCATTTTTGTCCAAACCTGCCGCAAGACCTACCGGATTGGGAAATTCGATTCCCATACAGGTCACAGGTTTCGCAGCAACATTTTGACGCATCAAGCCCATTTTATGGGATGATTTCAATAGTGATAATGTCAGCTCATGTGCACGCTCTGGTGCTAAAGAAAACAACAAAGGGCGGGCTAGAGAATACAACATATCCAGAAAAGTCTACTGCTTTTTAAGTCGGCATATTATAGGCATAGGCTGACAAAAAAACCATGCTTTGCAAATCTTTATTTTTACCGTTTATTGTATGGTCGCCGTTAATTTAATCTGTCCTGCCTCATTATTTAGTTCCATTTTCTCGATACTTAGCCCCATTTGTGCCAGCTGAGTCAGGAAATTTGCCAGTACTGCATAATTTTCATGCATGACCGCCAATTGAATTTTTCCTTCCATTTGCTGGGAAGCCACCGACAATCCTTGCTGCTGTGCGACTCGCTGTACTTTCTCCGCTGCATCCAGTTGGGTGTCCCCAGCCGGTTTCATGGTTACTGCATTACTTTGCATCCAAACAATGGTATCTTTCAGCTGATTTAAGCGTTTTTGCTGGGTATCTGCCGCCTGATGCATATACCAGAGTGCAGAACCGACTGCCGCCACAATCACAAAAACAGTGGTAAAAATTACCATTACCCGTTCACGTACCGACAAGCTGTCCAGATAATCACTCAGTTTTTCAAAAGACTGATCCATACGATTTTGTAGCGCTTCAAGGCCTTTCATTATTGAATCCTCACCAGTCCGATCGCAGCTGTTCCGCTGGCCTGAATATTCCCCAGCTCCACCTTAAAACCTTGCTGGCTCAATTGCGTGGTCAGTGCATTTAACGTTTCTGATGAATTAGCCTTAAGCTCCATACTTAGCACAGAAGTATCATAATTTACCCGTTGTGCCACAATCTGATTTTGCATCAAGACAGGCCCCACCCGACTAATCAGCTGTAATGCATGCGTATCTGCAATCTGGCTTTGACGCAACTGCCCTTCAAACTGACTTTTGATATTCTGCTCAGTGACCGGATAATTTTGTCCAAACCAGTATTTAAACTGGTCAATGGCTTGCGCGGCAGTCTGATTCGCCACTTTTTTATATTGATACCAGCGCACAGCATCATAACTAAACTGCAATACCAAAATACCCAGAAAAACTGCCGCGCAGGCTTTCCAGTAACCGGAAATAGCACCATCAGATTTTGCTTTAGGCAATATATTAAACGGATGCTGTTTTGGTTTTTTCAGTACAGGAATACCATATTGGAAAGACTCCAGTTGCTCCTGAGTGATGAGTGCTTCAAGACTACGCAACTGCTCCTGATTCAGGTTGCTCACCTTATAGCTGAGGTCCTTGGACTGATAATCCAGATAAAGGCTTAGATCATCTAGCGACTGACCGATATATTCCGACTCGCGCACCAGCAAACGCCCACCAATTTGAGCAATCACACGATGATTGGCATCAGGAACCGGCAGCACTAAAAAGTCCGGCAACAAAGCTGCTAGCTTGACCGGGATCAGGCTTAAAGCATGTTGCAAGGTCTCAAGCGTAGAATTCGCAATTCCCATAATGCTGATCTGATCCGGCTGTTGAAAATGATGCAGCACTTTCATGGCATCTACCGGCAGCACCACATATTCTTCGAGCAAATATTTAATGCCATCATTGCCCATTTTCTTATATTGGCTCTTGGGCAAGGTCTGCTGCAAAATTTGCACATGACGGCTCGGGAAAAATACCATCGCCTCTTCGCCATGATGAGCCTGTATATCCTGAATCAGCTGTTCTAATGTGTCCGCAGTGTTCCAGAATTCCCCAGTTGACCATTGCCAAACCCCATTGGCTTCAGGCATCCATAAATACAACATTGATTGTGTTCTGCCGTTTTAATTAATTTTTTATAGTGTAGGACTAAAGCTTTTTATCTGTGTGGATAAGCCAGGGGCAATCACCGCCTGATCATAAATACGTGCTTCTGCCAATGCATAAGGTTGAAAAGATTCAGCCAGCAGAATGGAAGACATATGTGCCACCACATTCATATGGCATACCACTGCAATCGACTCATAAGGCAGTTGCGACAACCATTCCACTGCGACTTTGGCATCATCATCCGGTTTGATGGTATTACAGATCACCACCGGCACATCTTTAAAATACTGCTGCAAATGTGCCAGAGTTTCCTGCGCACGCAATAACGGACTGACCACAAAGACTTCAGGCTTAATCAGATCCTTTAAGAACTGTGAAGTCTGCTCAGCCTGTTGATGACCACGCTCCGTTAAAGGTCGCTTGGTGTCATTACCATTGACCGGTGGTGCGGCCTCGCCATGTCGAACTAAAGTCAGTTGCATTTGATTTCCTTATATTCTTTTGCCTGCATGTTAACTAGCTGATATGACAATTCGCAGACAGTCCCTGTGTTATAGATCAGACTTGATGATGTGGCAAGACAAATTCAACATCACTGCGATGACCATTTTTCATCAATGACAAGGCAATATTGAGTGGCGGCGCACCTTCAAAAATCACATCATACAAGGCCGAAGTAATCGGCATATACACATCGAGTTCTTCCGAACGTGCCTTGACCTGCAAAATGGTATTAATCCCTTCTGCCGTTTGACCCAGTTCAGTTGTTGCCTGCTCCAAAGTCTTACCCTTGCCAAGTGCGTAACCCACCTGATAATTACGACTGAGCGGACTGCTACAGGTTGCGAACAAATCACCCACACCTGAAAGCCCAAGAAAGGTCAGCGGATTTGCACCGAGTTTTACTGCAAAACGGCTCATTTCGGCCAAAGCACGGGTCAGGATCATACTCTTGGTATTTTCACCCACGTTATACGCAGCAGCCATGCCCATCGCGACAGCATAGATATTTTTTAATGCGCCCCCGAGTTCTACCCCATGCACATCATCACTGGCGAATACGCGGAACAAGGCACTATGTAGGGCTTGTTGTACGGCATAACGCACCAGCTCGGACTGGCTGGCAATCACGGTTCCTGCCGGCTGTCCTGCCACAATTTCCTTGGCCAGATTCGGTCCTGATAACACACCATAAGGCACTTCAGGCAACACTTCACGAATAATATCGCTCATGAAACTAAAGGTTTTGGCTTCAATACCCTTGGTCAGCGAGATCACGGCTTGCGACGTAATAAAAGGTTTGATTTGCTGCAAGACATCCCGAAAGGAATGACTCGGAATAGCGACTAAAATAATATCGCGATCACGCACAGCCTGTTCCAGATCTGACACCGCTAGCAGATTTTCTTCTAACTTAAAATCTGGCAAATAGCGTTTATTAATATGCGTGGCATTAATATCTGCCGCAACTGCTTCGTCACGAATCCAGATCATGGTATTGCAACCATTACGCACTGCAGTATTGGCCATTGCAGTACCAAAACTGCCCCCACCCAATACTGTGACTCTTAAAGCTGTCTTATGATCAACTGCAACTGGTTCTACCAGTTTTGAGAAATTTAATTCTGACATCTTATTTTTTAATATCCTGTTATACCCTGCAAACTAGCTGTTCTGGTTCCAATAACTGACAAAATCACCGGTTTGAATCTCTGCGCGTGCTGGAATTGCTTTTGCTGCAGTGCCAATATAAATAATACCTGAGACCAGATCATCTTTTGAAATTCCCAATGCCTGCTTAAACAGGCCAGACTCGACTACAGCACCGCTACGCCACATGGTCGAGAAACCCTGAACCTGAAGTGACAACAGAAAATTCTGAATGGCTGCGCCTGAACTAAGGATTTGTTCAAAATGCGGAACTTTAGGATGATCCTGCAAACGCGTTAAGGCAAGCACCAATAAGGGCGCACGAAATGGATGATTCTTGACCCGCTCAATCTGCGCTGTTTCAGTTTCACCCAAATCGACGAGCGCCTGCGACAGCAACCCTCCAAAAGCTTCACGCTGATTATCTGGAACCACCACAAATGTGGTCGGCTTGAGCCGATGATGATCGGGTGCAGTTAATGCCGCTTGAAAGGCTCTTTCCAGTTGTTCTGCATTGGGTGCGGGTGCCAGCAGATGACCAATCGATTGCCGTTGGTGAATATTTTGATGAACGATGTCAATCGCAGATTCCGTCATTGCCTTGTATATCTACACTTAAAAAACCATACTCAAGATTAGCATATTCAAAGAAAAATACGCTAGAAACTTCATAGCGATTCAGCACGCTCATCACAATTTGAAGATAAAGTTGCTTGGTTTTTCAATCCTGTGCTGCTCTATTTTTCACCTAACTCACATAGAGCTATACCAAAAATTGCCAAACCTATACAACAGCTACAAAATCTGCGCTGCTTGCTGTGTTGAAATATTCAGCATCGTATTTACTTGAGATTTCATGATGAAAAAAACAATCGCTTTCAGCGGATTAGCTATTTCCGCATTACTGCTTACTGCCTGTGCATCAAATCCAACTGCATTGGCAGTGCAAAAGGAAAATAACCAGTATGAAGTGACCGGATTAGGTAAAAATCAACTGACTTCGAAAAACAACGCGATTACTGCGGCCAATAAAGCCTGTGGCTCTCGATCAACCCCAATTATTGTAGATGAAAAGACAGCTTATAACGGCGCTTTAAAAGGCGTGGTCGATGAACAAACAGGTCAGATGATTCAGGCAGCAGCTACTGTCCTTGGCAATATCGCAGGTACCAATACTGGTTTAAACCAGAATGATGATTATCAGACGGTGCTTACATTCCGCTGTCAGGCCAAATAAGCCTTAAACCACAGCGCAATAAAAAACCGCTCTTCAAGAGCGGTTTTTCTATGATCTGGATTAACAATAACCTTCCAGACGGGTCAAAGGCAATTTTTGCCCAATGGCTTTTTCAATTTCTGGCAGATAGAACGCATCATCTTCTGCAAGGAAACTGATACTCACACCACTAGTTCCCGCACGACCGGTACGGCCAATACGATGCACATAATCATCCGACTGTTCCGGCAAGGTGAAGTTCACCACATGCGATACACCATCAACATGAATGCCACGACCTGCCACATCCGTTGCAATCATAATGTTATGTTTACCATTTTTGAACTGATCCAGCATTTTCAGACGTTTGTCCTGAGCGATCTCGCCAGACAGCATCACTACTTTATAGCCATCACGTTTTAAATGATCATAAAGTTTGCGCACCTGATCACGACGGTTGGCAAAAATCATGACTTTTTCAATCGGCTCATCACGCAGGATTTCTTGCAACAATTTATATTTGTCCGCCTTAGCGACCATATAAACCCGCTGCTCGACATCGGCATTGGTTTTCTTTTCCGGTTCAATTTCAACTGTGACCGGTTCAAACAACCATTGCTGCGCAAGATTCAATACATCGTAACTAAAAGTAGCAGAGAACATCAGAGTCTGACGTTGTTCTTTACGCGGCGAGAAACGTACAATGCGCTTTACTGAAGGAATAAAACCCATATCCAATAGGCGGTCAGCTTCATCAATGACCAAAAATTCAATCTGATCCAGCCAGACTTCTTTTTGTTCTACAAAATCAATCAGACGACCCGGTGTTGCCACCATAATATCGACAGGCGCTTTATTAAGCTGGTTCTTTTGCTTGTCAAAATCCACACCACCCAGCAAGGTCACCACATTGAGACCAGCATATTTCGCCAGATCCTGTGCATCGCTTTCGATCTGTAACGCCAGTTCACGGGTCGGTGCCAAAATCAGCGCACGTGGCTCACCACGATAGCGTTGTTCCTGAATCGGATTATTTAAGAGATCATTCATGATACTAATTAAAAAGGCAGCAGTTTTGCCTGTACCTGTCTGTGCACGGCCAATGGCATCATGTCCTGCCAGCGTGAATTTCAAAACCTTCTGCTGGATAGGCGTCATGGTGGTAAAGCCTAAAGCATCAATCGCTTTTTTTAGATTGGGATGTAAATTTAAGGTTTCAAAACCAGATGACATAAAGCGGTGCTCTAATTGGGTAATCACTAAGATAGGGATAGTATAAACAAAAAACGCCCCAAGTTATATTGGAGCGTTTTCTTTTTAGCTTAATCCGAAGATTAGTCTAATGGTTGAACTTCTTCAGCTTGAAAGCCTTTTTGGCCTTTAACAACACTGAATTCAACACGTTGGCCGTCACGAAGTGAACGGTGACCGTCACCTTGGATAGCACGGAAATGAACGAATACGTCATCGCCGCCATTACGTTGAATAAAGCCGAAGCCTTTAGTATCGTTAAACCACTTAACTACGCCTTGTTCGCGAGCAGCTGTCATAAGTTAATCCTCATTGAAACTAAAAGAAGGACCACCCGGTGTTGCAAACAGCAGAGCAAACAAGTTTGAAAATATTATTTTTAAGCTTGTAATCATTCTGTAAAACTATCAACAAAATCCCGGTTACATCCATTTATGTAATAGGGTGAAAAACAATCACTTTGTTTATTCAAAGTCCCAAATACGCAACGAGCTTAACATGGGTTTATCACAATTAATAGATTTTTTTTAGCATGTTCTGTTTGATTTAGTTATTTTTTTCATGAAAATTGTCAAAAGACTTTATAAAGTCATTTAGATCTTCTTTTTCTGAAACCAGTTTGGTTCTGGCATCATATTTGCTACTATTTATAGCCTTTTCTGCTATCTAAATAAAACCGCAATGTCCGAATATCCAGCGCAATTCAGCCTTATAGACGCTATGGGAAAACCGTGCCCGATGCCGCTATTAATGTTAAAGCGCGCACTAAAGGCCGGAAATCAGAAAACATTCCTGCTGAAATCATCTGATCCGCATAGCCAGACAGATGTCAGCCGCTATTGTCAGCTGCATCAGCTCAAGCTTGAATTTAAAAAAATTTCTGATACAGAGTTTCACTACTTAATTGAATCTTAAAAATTTTCAATTAAACTGTTGATCTTCACTTTCGTATACTTTTTTACATTTCTCTACCCAAATATCCATTATTTGCGGAGAGATTGGATTAAGATAAAACCTGGTTTAGGGTTATCCCGCACTTCAAGGAGAACACATGAGTGACAGCCGCAATCAGTTGATGCCCCTGTCATTATCGGCGCCAGGTGTCAACCTCGGTGCTTATATCAGCACTGTCAATCAGATTCCGATTTTAACGGCCGAACAAGAAAAAGAGTTGGCTGAACGCTATTACTATGACCAAGATTTAGATGCAGCGAAAATGCTGGTCATGTCGCACTTGCGTTTTGTAGTACATATTGCGCGTAGTTATGCCGGTTATGGTCTGCCACAAGGTGACCTGATTCAGGAAGGCAACTTGGGTCTGATGAAAGCTGTAAAACGTTTTGACCCGAATATGGGCGTACGTTTAGTGTCATTTGCCGTGCACTGGATCAAGGCGGAAATTCACGAATACGTGATCCGTAACTGGCGTATTGTGAAAATCGCCACTACTAAAGCGCAACGTAAACTGTTCTTTAATCTGCGCAGCCTGAAGAAATCATCGAAAAAGTTGACGCTCGCAGAAGCACAGTCTATTGCCAATGATTTAAATGTCACACCAGAACAAGTACTGGAAATGGAAGGCCGTCTGACGGCGTATGATGCGGCTTTTGATGCATCAAGCGATGACGATGATGAAGGTTCCACCCATGTGGCACCAGCGTTATATCTTGAAGATAATCGTTATGACCCGGCTCGTCTGATTGAAAATGAAGACTATGAGGAGCAAAGCACCTCTGCCCTGCATGAAGCCATGGATCAGCTAGATGATCGTTCACGTAATATCTTGCAGCGTCGCTGGCTAGATGACGAGAAATCGACCCTGCATGAGCTTGCAGCCGAATATAATGTTTCTGCGGAACGTATTCGTCAGCTGGAAAAAAATGCCATGGAAAAAATTAAAGTGGCGATGTCATCCAATTAACACCAAATTCTGTTACTGATTTACCTCGAAAAAGCCTTCTTTGATGAAGGCTTTTTTATGTCCGCATTTTGAATTTATGCTAAGGTTGAGCGCAAACTTTATCAGGAAGATCAATTCAAATGTGGATTGCGATTTCAGCACTTAATTTGGCACTTGCAGTCATGCTCGGTGCTTTTGGTGCACATGGTTTAAAAGCGCGGGCGACTGAAGCACAGCTCGGCTGGTGGCAAACGGCAACGGATTATTTTTTCTATCATGCCTTAGGACTACTGATTCTTTCTTTACTGGCGAAAGTCATCCCTGCATTGCCCATTCAATGGAGCTTCGGTCTGATTCAGGTCGGCATTTTACTGTTTTCTGGCTCACTGTATATCATGGCCTTAGGATTACCCCGCGGTTTAGGTGCTATTACGCCCATCGGCGGGGCTTTAATGATTGCCGGATGGTTAATTCTGGCCTGGAATGCTTTAAAATACGCCAGATAAGTTTGAACAACACTTAATCATGGAGGGTTGCTAGAATGATGATTTACATCAATGGCGAACAACAGGAAACTCACTGCAAGAATCTGCTGGAACTGATTCAGAGTATGGCGCTTGAGGGTAAGCGTTTTGCAGTTGAAGTCAATGAAATGATTATTCCTAAAAGCAGATTGGGCGATACGCCAATTTGCGATACAGACAAAATAGAAATTATTCACGCGGTCGGTGGCGGCTAATACTCGGGACAATTATGCAAGATTTATTACAGATTGGTTCACGCCAATTCCAGTCACGCCTTTTGGTAGGCACGGGCAAATACAAAGATTTAAATGAAACTCAGCAGGCCATTGAAACCAGTGGTGCAGAGATTGTCACTGTCGCTATTCGCCGTGTCAATATTGGCCAAGATCCTGACCAGCCGAACCTGCTGTCAGTCATTCCTCCGGAAAAATATACCATTTTGCCGAATACCGCAGGTTGCTTCGATGCAAATAGTGCCGTCCGCACCTGTATGCTGGCGCGTGAGTTGCTCGATGGCCACAATCTGGTCAAACTTGAAGTTTTAGGTGATGAAAAAACGCTTTATCCAAACGTGACTGAAACATTGAAAGCCGCTCGCACCTTGATTGACGATGGCTTTGAGATCATGGTTTATACCTCGGATGATCCGATCGTGGCGCAAGAGCTGGAAAGCATGGGCTGTGTCGCGATTATGCCACTGGGTAGCCTGATTGGTTCTGGTCTGGGCATTCTGAATCCACACACCCTGTCAATCATCAAGGAAAATGCCAAAGTCCCGGTTCTGGTCGATGCCGGTGTCGGTACAGCCAGTGATGCTGCGATTGCGATGGAACTGGGCTGTGACGGCGTACTCATGAATACAGCGATTGCGGCAGCGCAAAATCCGGTCTTGATGGCATCTGCGATGAAAAAAGCCGTTGAAGCAGGCCGAGAAGCTTTTCTTGCAGGCCGTATGCCGCGCAAGCGTATGGCCAATGCCAGCTCGCCGGAAACCGGCTATTTCTTTAAATAAATTTTCATCAACAAAAATAAAGGACTCAATTGAGTCCTTTATTTTTTCCAGTAATTAAGGAATCAGACCTTCATCACGCATGGCAATCTGTACAGACTGACGTTCTGCCACCTTATTACGGATATGAATAATATTTTTATATGGACTCAGATCATGCTCAATCTGGTTCGACCAGTTGGTCAAGACAAACAGATAAGCATCCGCAGGGCCAAAGTTATCATCCACCAGATAATCATTGTCCGATTCACCGATAGCTTTATCGATATAACTCAATAGACGATCAATCTCCGCATAGGCTTTTTTCTTTTCATCGTCGGATAACTTGCCACCGAAGAACACCGCATAGGCATCATGTAGTTCAGAGTTCAGATAACCTAACCATTCCAGCACTTTGGCACGTCCCATGCCCGATGGTGGGATCAAATCTTGTTTTGGATCGTGTTGAGCAAGAAACGGTAGAATTGCAACATTTTCTGTCAGGATCAGACCAGGGTTAATTTCTAACGCTGGTACATAGCCTTTAGGATTAACTTCGTAATAATCCGTACCTTTTTCTGTTTTATGTGTTTTTAAATCAACACGTTCCAAATCAAAATCGACATTAATTTCATTTAAAATAATATGTGCTGCTAGTGAGCAGGCACCTGGTGAATAGTAAAGCTTCATTTCTGATCCTTGTTATACACTTCTCAATGTTTTAAATCGCTTCTGACAAACTTTCAAGTGATCAAACCTGTAAATTGCAAAAAAGCGTAACTGTGATCTCAAGACAGTTACTCATTCAATATTCAGGATATTCCGGGCTTTTGCAAGTCAATCTTGTGTAGATTTTTATCTCTATCTGTTTAACATACACAGGTTTTCCAAATTTAGATGATATTTCGTGATTAGCCTGAAAAAAGAAGAATGGTTTTCCAATATCCGCACAGATGTACTGGCAGGTCTGGTGGTGGGACTTGCCCTGATTCCTGAATCAATTGCCTTCTCTGCCATTGCCGGTGTTGATCCGCAAGTCGGTTTGTATGCCTCTTTCTGCATTGCAGTATCCATTGCCTTTTTTGGCGGCCGTCCTGCCATGATCTCTGCGGCTACAGGTGCTATGGCGCTTTTGATGATTACCTTGGTAAAAGAACATGGTCTGCAATATCTGTTGGCTGCCACAATTCTGACCGGTATCATTCAGGTCATTGCCGGTTATTTTAAAGTCGCTAAATTAATGCGCTTTGTATCGCAGGCGGTGGTATACGGATTTTTGAATGCCTTGGCGATCCTGATATTTGTGGCACAAATCCCGGAAATTAACCGGATGGATAGCACCGGTTATCTGTTTATTGCGATTGGTCTGGCAATTATTTATCTGTTTCCGTATATCCCGAAAATTGGCAAAGCCATTCCCTCACCTTTAATCTGTATTATCGTATTAAGCGGGTTGGCGCTGTTGTTAAGTGTAGATATGCGTACCGTGAGCGATCTTGGACAATTCCCGGATACTTTGCCAGTATTCCTGATTCCAGAAATTCCACTCAATCTGGAAACCTTGCAAATTATCCTGCCTTATTCCTTTACCTTGGCGACTGTCGGTTTGCTGGAAAGCATGATGACCACTACGGTCATTGATGAAGTGACCGGAACTGAAGGTGACCGTCATCAGGAATGTCGTGGTCAGGGTATGGCCAATATTGTCAGCGGCTTTATGGGCGGGATGGCCGGTTGTGCCATGATCGGCCAGTCAATTATCAATGTGTCTTCAGGGGCACGTACCCGTTTATCGACTCTGGTCGCTGGCGTGTTTCTGCTGTGTCTCGTGGTTTTTTTGAAAGACTGGCTGGCTTATATCCCAATGGCAGCTCTGGTTGCGATCATGATTATGGTGGCATTTACCACCTTTCAATGGGGAGCAATCAAGCAATTCAGCAAACATCCGCTAGAATTTAATACCGTGATGATTGCCGTGATTATTGTCGTGCTTGCCACTCATAATCTGGCGCTTGGTGTATTTGTCGGCGTATTGCTCTCTGCCCTGTTCTTTATTAATAAACTGGAAAGAACTATACATGTCTATACGTATTTAAATACGGTCAATTCACGTAGCTATATTATTTCCGGACAGATATTCTTCAGCAGTACAGAAAAATTCTATCAGTTCTTTGATTTTAAGGAAAAGCTTGAGCATGTCGAACTGGATTTAACCCACGCGCATATCTGGGATGTGACCTCAGTGAACATGTTGAATAATGTGATCCAGAAATTTAAAGCCCAAAATATAGACGTAACAGTGATCGGTTTAAATGAAGCCAGCAGTACACTGATTGACCGGTTTAGTAGCTGATGAACGGTGATTAATAAAAGAGCCTCAATTGGCTCTTTTATTTTATCTGGAAGATCTCGCCAATTTTTATGGAGAAATACCGAGAAAAGTTTGACTTGCTCGGCTCAGGACTTAAAATACCGCATTCTGAATTTTTAGATTTGCCAAAGTTATGTCGAACGATCAATTAGACCAGCAAGTCGTTGAGCTGGAAAACTTAAGCGAGCACCGTGAAATCGTGACGTTTATGCGCCGCTCAATGCCGTTAAACACCTCTCAACGTACTGCGCTTGAACAATATGGTCACTTAATTTTGGAATATCCAGTGGGTGATTTGCGTCAGCACTTTGAACATCCAGAGCGCCCTTTGACTGTAGAAATCGGTTTTGGGATGGGCCGTTCACTGGTATTGATGGCCAAAGCCAATCCTGAGCGTAACTTTGTCGGGATTGAAGTGCATGTACCGGGTATTGCGCAATGCATTTACGAAGCAGGTGTTGAAGGCCTAACGAATTTACGTGTACTGGATGCAGATGCAATTCAGGTATTACGTGAAATGCCAGACAACAGTATCAATACTGTGCAATTGTACTTCCCTGATCCATGGCAGAAAAAGCGTCATTTTAAACGCCGTTTTGTTTCGCATGACCGTATGCCACTGGTGGAGCAAAAGCTGGAGCTTGGCGGAACTTTCCATGCTGCAACGGACTGGGAACCGTATGCAGAGTGGATGATTGAAGTATTGGAAGAACGTCCACGACTGGAAAATCTGGCGGGCAAAGGCAACAGCTACCCTCGTCCAGAATGGCGTCCGCAAACCAAGTTTGAACGTCGCGGGATTGAAGCCGGTCACAAGATTAATGATTTTATCTTCAAGAAAATTTCTTAATCCAAGATTCAAAAAAAGCGCTGATTAATCAGCGCTTTTTTATGGGAGAAATTTTGCAATCCACTTATATATAAAGACAAATGCACCCGAAATAACACTTAAGAAGAAAAATAGATTTTCATCTTTATACTATTTCCATGTTTTATTATTTTTTCTTTTCATTTTTCACCAAAATTAAAGAGGAAAAAGAATTGAGTATTTTATTTTAGACTAAAAAATCCGGCTCTTTTATTTTCGATGACGTTCTAGGATTTGCTGGCTCAACAACTGATAGACATTTTGCAAATCTTCCCGCTGCATATTAGCTAACATCTGCTGATGCATATTCAAGATATTCTGATCACCACGCATCGCTGGGCCGGTCTGCATTTGTTTGGGATCATTCTGCGTGGCTTTACTGGCGGTTTCCAGCATCAAGGGATACAACAAACTAAAATCGACCTGTTGTGCATCAACCACCTGCTTGCCCATGTCATAACAATAATTGGCAAAGTTACAGGCAAATACCGCTGCAAGATGCAAACTGAGACGTTGACTAGAATTATAAGTATAAACACGATTGCTTAGGCTATTTGCCAGTTCTAATAACAGGATTTGGTCCTGTTCATTCTCCGCCTCAATAAATAGTGGCGTCTGCTGCCAATCAATCTGGCGTTCCAGACTAAAGGTCTGCAAAGGATAAAATACGCCTGCACGCACATGCACATTTTTCAGTAAATCGAGATGGGTACTGCCAGAGGTATGTACGATCAGGTTCTGCTGCAAATGCGGATGAATCCGTTCAATGACGCTGGCAATCGACTGATCACTGACCGCGATAATGACCAGATCCACCTCATGACTCAGCTGTTCAGGTCGAGCGATGGCCTGAGCGTTGAATTGCTCAGCCAGTTGCTGTGATTTTTCTAGGGTTCGACTGTAGATCTGTACGATCTCATGTTGTGCTGAAAATACACGGGCAAGATGATATGCCACTCGCCCTGCCCCAATCATACTGATCCGCATCTTGTGCTGTTCCTGACTCATTGCGCACAGCATGCCAATAAATACAGATTGAGGCAATTGGCCTTGATGTTTTTGAATAGGCTTTAGAACTTTCGCAGGGTCAGAATCTGTTCACTTCGGCCAAAAGGTCCATGAACATCATGCAGAATCCCGCTAGTCAGACCGATACCATCTTCACCATATTGCTGCACCACTTCCAGTCCCAGCCATTTACCCTGCGGCAGACGGTGCATATGAATCTGCAGGTCCAGATTCGGAAATCCCCAACCGGAATTCGGGTCCTGACGTGGCACAATGCCATTGGCCGTATCGACCATACCGAGCAAACGACTAAAGTCTGTCGTCGGTTGACCTTCTACCATGTCCAGCGAATTTCTTAGCCAGACAATGCCCTTGCCTGCACGATGGTCAGCATGTGCCCGGGTTTCAATACTCTGGATATAACCGCCCGGCCAGCAGCGCATACCCTCCCAAACCGGTAAATATTCTGGACTTTCGATCGGAAAATCTTCCACTCCAGCAATGGCCGTGGTATTTGAAGTTAGCATTCTCCACGCGCGTGCCACGATACAGGTTTTACCATTGGCACACATTTCAGCTTCAACCAGTTCAATGGTTTTACCCGGACGGATCATGCGTGTGGTAATCGAAAATTCACCAAAGGCTATCAGGCCAAAAATATCCAGCCCGACCCGACCAATACGCATGTCAGCACGTGGCTGAAACTGTTCCAGTTCGACGCATAGAATACCGGTGGCTGGCGCCATGTGCTGCTCATGCGGATTCCACGCACCTTGTGCATGAATATTAGAACGGTAATAAGCCGTAGTACTGCCATCTGCATGCTGTTCGCGCTGAATAAAACTGTAATATGCCGACATTGTTTTAATACTTCCCTGAATATTCTCTTAAACTTTAGAATTTGCAAAAAGTTCTTTGATCTTTATTTTCTGAGCAAAAAGCCATGATAATTCATGATTTGACAATAAATTTTGCACTGTTTAAATCCGACTTTGGTTAAAAGTGCTGTAAAATTTTGCGCAGATAACAAGTGAAAATCCTGCTCCAAGCGTTCAATCATCTTGCTACTTTGCACCACGCTTAACCCTGTCTGCTGTGCCAGCTTCTGCATAATTTTGATGTCTTGCTGATCTTCGGGTTGCATCAGGTCATAGGTCAATGCAAGACCGTTGGTTTTAAGACACTGATGGATAGCCTGAAAAAATCCGTTTTTTTCGGAATTTGGAATGAAATGAGCCACCAGAATGGCCAATGCGGCATCGAAAGTATCCGGCTGATTCAAATCTTGAATCGTGCTTTGGATGAATTGCACCCTTTGTCGATCTATAGAATTCAGATTTTTACTAGCCTGTTTCAGCATGGCTGCTGATGGATCAATTGCAGTAAAGGTCCAGTCTGGATGTTGCTCTAATAAATACGACAATTCATAACCTGTTCCGCAACCCACTATTAACATATGTGCGGTTTCTGGGAGTTCAGTGCTGAGAATTGCTTCAATCTGCTGATGCACCAGTTCATAACCGGGAATCAGTTTACGGATATGATCGTCATAACTGACGACCACGACTTCACTGTGAAAGTTTTTTGCCATATTTTTACTCTAAATCTATGCACGAATCTAAAACTCAGGCGGGTATTTAGATAGATTGAATATTTAAATCTTGTAGCTTGATCTTATTTACTGTTTTCTTGAAATTTGATCATAGACCCGGCGACATGGATGTCGCCATTTTGCTGAGGGACATGGAAGTCCCTTCAGCAAAATAAAGGGATTTTGCTTACTTTTGGCCCATCAAAAGTAAGAAAAGCCTAAACATTGATATCGAAACCGTTATACAAATGGAGGCAATGCATGCATTAAATACTGCTTTGCCCCATTTAAGAATCGCATCAATACAATTTAAGCAATCTCTTTCAAGTTCAGCTCTTCACGCATAAATTCACGCAATTTGAACTTCTGCGCCTTACCGGAAGCCGTCATTGGAAATTCCTGGAAGAAACGCACATAACGTGGCACTTTATTGTGAGAAATATGCTCCTTACAATACTGACGGATAGTTTCCTCAGTACACGGATCATTTTCATGCAGGATGATGCAAGCACAAAGTTCCTCACCATATTTATGGTCTGGCACACCGATCACCTGTACATCTGAAACGGCAGGATGGGTATAAAGGAAATCTTCGATTTCTTTCGGGAACAGGTTTTCTCCGCCACGAATGACGACATCCTTGATTCGACCCTTGATTTTCACAAAGCCTTCATCATCCATTTCAGCGATATCACCGGTATGCATCCAGCGTGCAGCATCAATCACTTCCTGAGTTTTGTCCTGGTCTTCCCAGTAACCGAGCATGACGGAATAACCGCGTACACATAGCTCGCCCAATTGACCGCGTGGCACCACCTTGCCATTTTCATCGACAATTTTAACTTCCAGATGCGGATGTACCCGGCCAACCGTACTAACACGTCGCTCGACACTGTCTGCCGTTGAGCTTTGTGCACTCACTGGCGCAGTTTCGGTCATGCCATAACAAATCGTGATTTCAGACATATGCATGCGTTCAATCACGCGCTGCATAATTTCCTGCGGACATGGACTACCCGCCATAATCCCGGTACGCAGACTGGACAGGTCAAATTCGTCAAACTGTTCATGCTCAAGAATGGCGATAAACATGGTTGGCACACCATAAGCCGCAGTACATTTTTCCTGCTGAATGGCTTTCAAGGTTTCCAGCGGATTAAATACAGCTGATGGATAGATCATGGCAGAACCATGCGTAATACAGGCCAGATTACCCATCACCATACCAAAGCAGTGAAATAAAGGAACTGAAATACAGACGCTGTCTTCTGGACCTAAATGAATCGCTTCACCGACAAAGTACCCGTTATTTAAAATATTATTATGGGTCAGCATGGTGCCTTTCGGATTGCCCGTAGTGCCCGAAGTAAACTGGATATTAATCGTTTCATCGAACTGCAATTCACTGGAGATCTGTTGCAGTTGTTCCAGCTCTTGGGGGCTTGGCGAGCTTAGTAAATCCTGAAAACGGTGGATACCGGTATGCTGCTGATCATCAATTTTAATCACATGCTTTAAATGCGGCAAGCGCTCTGCATTGAGGAATTTACTTTCAGTCTGCATCAGCTCAGGTGCAATTTTAGTCAGAATTTCCTGATAGTCCGTCGTCTTAAACTGCGCTGCAATCACCAGTCCCTTACAGGAGACCTTGTTTAGCACATATTCAAGCTCATTGCTTTTATAGGCCGGATTCAGGTTCACCAGAATAATGCCTGCCTTGAAGGCCGCAAACTGGGTAATGGTCCATTCCACACAGTTCGGCGACCAGATTGCCAGACGGTCACCTTTTTGCATACCTAGTTTCAGCAGCTGACAGGCAAAGGCATTGACCTGATCCTGTAGCTGCCGGTAACTGAGGCGTATGTTCTGATGCAAACTCACTACCGCATCACGTTCTGCATACTGCTCGCAAGCCTGATCAAATTTTTCACCAATCGTCATGCCCAATAAAGGCTGGCTGCTGGTTCCATAGGCATAGCTTAACCGTACTTGTGTCATTGAATCGATCTCCTTGATTCTTTGTAATTCTGATTTTCAACTTTACTAATTGTTTTATGACCACGACGACCTTGTCTGTGTACCGGTTTTTTGTGTGTTTATGCTTGTAAATTTTCCTCCTGCCCACGTACTGCGTTGACACAAAAATCGGCAATCTGTTTGACAAAGTGATCCTTATACTTCTGATCAAACATGACATTTCGGGACGGATTTAAAGGTTCAATTACGACAAAGGTCATGGCGCCAACCACGCCCAACGCTGCCGTATTCAAATCTTCAAATTCGAATTCTCCATTGACCTTTCCTTCGGCCAGAATTTCCTTAATGCTCTGCTTGAGCAGCTGCTTACTGCGAAAACGCTCATGTTCCATTTCCGGATCAACCGGTTCGAACATCAGTGAATACGCCAGTTGGGGGCTATTCATTGCACGTTTGACAAAAGTTGTAACAGATTTTTGCAATTTCAGTTTTGGCGACAAATCTGACTCGGCAATATGGTTCAAGATCCCGACTTCATGCTGAATCGCGGCCGACAAAACCTCGATCAAAATCTGGCTTTTGCTCTCGAAATATCGATAGACCAGCCCTGTAGAAACGCCTGCGCGCTCTGCAATGGCCTGAATCGATGCCTCCTTCAAGCCCCCTTGAATAATCAGTTCACGAGCAGATTCCAAAATCGACAGGCGATTTTGTTCCATTCGTTCCTGCATCAATGATGATCTTTTATAACTCATAAAATTATTCTCAACAAGATAAAATGAATTGTAAATCATTTTGTGAATATAGATTCACTTTTTTATTTTTTCGTTGTATGTTAAAACCACAAGCACAACAAAAATGCTTTTTTGGATACAACAAATAGAACCATAGGATGGATGAAGAATGAATTTACAAAGCTTGGATTTCGGTTTGGATGAAACTCTAATAGCGCTTCGTGATTCAGTGGCCGCATTTTGCGCCAAAGAAATTACCCCGATTGCTCAACAGGTTGACCGTGACAACGAGTTCCCTGCTCACCTTTGGAAAAAGTTTGGCGAGATGGGCCTGCTTGGTCTGACAGTCAGTGAGGAATATGGCGGTTCAAATTTCGGTTATCTGGCGCACATTATTGCCATGCAGGAAATTTCCCGTGCTTCTGCATCCATTGGGCTGTCCTATGGCGCACATTCTAACCTATGCGTAAACCAAATTAAGCGTAATGGTACGGAAGAACAGAAACAGCGCTATCTGCCTAAATTGATTTCAGGTGAATATGTCGGTGCCTTGGCGATGTCTGAACCGAATGCCGGCTCGGATGTGGTCAGCATGAAACTGAAAGCGGAAGACAAAGGCGATCATTATCTCCTGAATGGTTCAAAAATGTGGATCACCAATGGTGGCGATGCCGATGTCCTGGTGGTCTATGCCAAAACCGATTTGCAAGCCGGTGCCAAAGGTATGACTGCGTTTCTGGTGGAGAAAAATATGCCAGGTTTCAGCCATGGCACGCATTTGGATAAACTGGGTATGCGCGGTTCCAATACTTATCCGCTGTTTTTTGACAATGTCGAAGTACCGAAAGAAAACGTCATGGGTGGCGTCGGCAATGGTACCAAAGTGTTAATGAGTGGGCTGGATTACGAGCGGGCTGTATTGAGTGCTGGCCCACTGGGGATTATGGATGCCTGTATGGATACCGTGATTCCATATATTCATGACCGTAAACAGTTTGGCCAGGCTCTCGGTGAATTCCAGCTGATGCAGGGCAAAATTGCCGACATGTATTCGACCTGGTTGGCATGTAAGGCCTTGGTGTATGCCGTAGGCGCTGAATGTGACAAGGCCGAACATAGCCGTAGCCTGCGTAAAGATGCTGCCAGTGCCATTTTATATGCTGCTGAAAAAGCGACCTGGATGGCGGGTGAAACCATTCAGACTTTAGGTGGTAACGGTTATATCAACGAGTTTGCTGCAGGCCGTTTATGGCGCGATGCCAAACTGTATGAAATTGGCGCCGGTACTTCAGAAATCCGCCGCATGCTGATTGGCCGTGAACTTTTCAACGAAACAGCCTAAATCTTAACACTTAGAATAAAACAAGGATGTTCGTCATGAATCAGTTATCGAGCAAAATCAATATACGTAGTGAAGAGTTTAAAACCAACCAGACTGCCATGCTGCAACTGGTGGATGACCTAAAACAGAAAGTTGAAAAAATTGCTTTGGGTGGCGGCGAAACTGCCCGCCAAAAACATTTAGATCGCGGCAAGCTGTTACCACGTGAACGGATTAATCACCTGATTGATCCAGGAACCGCTTTTCTGGAAATTGGTCAGCTGGCTGCCTATCAGGTGTATCAGGATGATGTGCCTGCCGCAGGTGTGGTCGCTGGTGTTGGTCAGGTCAACGGTCTGACCTGCATGATCATTGCCAATGATGCTACGGTGAAAGGCGGTACTTATTATCCATTAACAGTGAAAAAGCATTTACGTGCCCAGGAAATTGCCGAACAGAACCAGCTAACTTGTATTTATCTGGTGGATTCAGGCGGTGCATATTTGCCTTTACAGGATGAAGTATTTCCAGACCGCGATCACTTCGGCCGTATTTTCTACAATCAGGCACGTATGTCGAGCCAAGGTATCGCCCAGATTGCAGTGGTGATGGGTAGCTGTACTGCAGGCGGTGCTTATGTTCCCGCCATGTCAGATGAAACCATTATTGTCCGCAATCAGGGCACGATCTTCCTCGGCGGCCCTCCTCTGGTTAAGGCAGCTACTGGTGAAGTGGTGTCCAGTGAGGATCTCGGTGGTGGTGATGTGCATACCCGTTTGTCTGGTGTGGCTGATCATCTGGCTGAAAATGATGAACATGCGCTTGCGATTGCCCGCAACATCGTGGCCAACCTGAACAAAAAGCCAAACAAGACCGCAGATGAAATCGAAGCGCCGCTGTTTGACAGTTCGGAACTGTACGGCATTGTGCCGAGTGACGCGCGCAAGCCTTTTGATATCCGTGAAGTGATAGCGCGTATTGTCGATGGCTCACGTTTTGACGAGTTCAAGGCACGTTTCGGCACCACCCTGGTGACCGGTTTTGCCAAGCTCTATGGAATGCCGGTCGGGATTATTGCCAATAATGGCATTCTATTTTCCGAGTCAGCCCAAAAAGGCGCACATTTTATTGAGCTGTGTACCCAGCGCAATATTCCACTGATTTTCCTGCAAAATATTACCGGCTTTATGGTCGGCCGCCAGTATGAAAATGAAGGCATTGCCAAAAATGGTGCCAAACTGGTGATGGCCGTCGCCAATGCCAATGTTCCGAAATTGACCCTGGTCATTGGCGGTTCTTTTGGTGCCGGCAACTACGGCATGTGTGGCCGTGCTTATTCGCCACGCTTTATGTGGACCTGGCCAAACTCGCGTATTTCAGTGATGGGCGGTGAACAGGCATCCAGCGTTTTGTCGACCTTAAAACGTGACCAGATTGAACAGAAAGGTGGCAGCTGGTCAGCAGAAGAAGAAGACCAGTTTAAACAACCAATCCGTGACCAATACGAACGCCAAGGCCACCCTTATTATGCGTCTTCGCGTTTATGGGATGATGGTGTGATTGATCCAGCGCAATCGCGTGAAGTCTTGGCCTTGAGTCTGGCTGCGGCACTGAATGCGCCAATCCAGCCAACCAAATTCGGCGTGTTCCGCATGTAAGGGGTGACAAAATGACATATCAATTTTTACAGCTCGAACAGCAGGATCAGGTCGCGACAGTCTGGATTAACCGTGCCGAACTGCACAATGCTTTTAATACCCAGGTGATTGAAGAACTGAATGCCTGTTTCCGGTCTTTAAATGACCATGATGATGTGCGTGTGGTGATTTTGGCAGGCCGAGGCAAGAGTTTCTCTGCTGGCGCGGATCTGAACTGGATGAAACAGGCAGGTCAGGCATCACAGGCAGACAACGAAGCGGATGCTATCAAACTGGCAAAAATGCTGCAAAGTCTGGCGACCTTAAAACAGCCAACCATTGCCCGGGTACACGGCATTGCCTTTGGTGGCGGCATGGGGCTGGCCTCAGCCTGTGATATTTGTGTGGCCAGTACAGATGCCAAGTTTGCCACTTCCGAGGTTCGCTTAGGTCTGGCACCTTCGACCATCAGCCCTTATGTGATTCGTGCGATTGGTGCCCGTCAGGCCTCACGTTATTTCCTGACCGCCGAGCGGATTACTGCTGAACAGGCCAAAAGCATTGGTCTTGCGCATGAAGTTACTACACCAGAACAGCTCGACAGCAAAATTGATGAAATTGTGGAAGCACTTTTACTGGGTGGTCCTGCTGCACAGAGCGCATCGAAACAGTTGATTCAACTGGTTGACCAACAGGTATTGACCGAAGATTTACTGCTTAAAACAGCACAGCATATTGCCCATATTCGCCAGGGAGATGAGGCGAAAAATGGACTGAATGCATTTTTGAACAAACAAAGCCCGGCTTGGATCAAGACCACGGCATAACAACAAGAAGGATCCTACAATGTTTGAGAAGATTTTAATTGCCAACCGTGGTGAAATTGCCTGCCGTGTGATTCGTACAGCGAAGAAATTAGGAATTGCCACCGTTGCCGTCTATTCCGATGCTGATGCGCAGGCACAACATGTGAAACTGGCCGATGAAGCGATCTATATTGGTGAATCGCCAGCAGCACAAAGTTATTTGCAAATTGATCGCATTATTCAGGCAGCCAAAAACACTGGTGCCCAGGCGATTCACCCCGGTTATGGTTTCCTGTCCGAAAATGACCAGTTTGCCTTGGCCTGTCAGGACAACAATATTGTCTTTATTGGCCCGCCAGTCGATGCCATTCTGGCAATGGGTCTAAAGGCCACCTCTAAAGCGCTGATGGAAAAAGCCGGTGTGCCTCTAACCCCCGGCTATCATGGGACCAATCAGGATGCCGACTTCCTGAAACAGCAGGCAGACAATATTGGCTATCCGGTACTGATCAAGGCCAGTGCCGGCGGTGGCGGTAAAGGCATGCGTCTGGTGGAATGCAGCGAAGATTTTCTTAGCTCGCTTGCTTCATGTAAGAGTGAAGCACGTTCAAGTTTTGGCAATGAAGACGTTCTGATTGAACGTTATGTGATTCAGCCACGTCATATTGAAGTGCAAGTTTTTGGCGATACACATGGCAACTATGTACATCTGTTTGAGCGTGATTGTTCGGTACAACGTCGCCACCAGAAAGTGCTAGAAGAAGCGCCTGCACCAAAAATGCCAGAAGATAAACTGGAAGCGATGCGTCAGGCTGCGATTGATGCCGCTCGTGCAGTGAATTACGTTGGCGCCGGTACGGTAGAGTTTATTGTCGAGCAAGACGGTACGGCCTATTTCATGGAAATGAACACCCGCCTACAGG
Source organism: Acinetobacter sp. L-24 (assembly GCF_056857555.1). The sequence goes on from NZ_JBSXNI010000037.1 coordinate 40,405, forward strand.
TTGAACATCCGGTGACTGAAATGATTACCGGACAGGATCTGGTAGAATGGCAACTGCGCGTAGCTTTTGGTGAACCTTTACCGAAGCAGCAGCATGAATTGCAGATTCACGGTCATGCGCTTGAAGCCCGTGTCTATGCTGAAGAGCCGGAAAAAGGTTTTATCCCGGCGATCGGTCAGATCAGCTACCTGCATTATCCGGAGCAAAGTGACTGTGTACGTGTCGATAGCGGTATTGTCGAAGGCGACGAGATCAGCACTTATTATGATCCGATGATTGCCAAACTGATTGTCTGGGGTAAAAATCGTGAAGCAGCCCTAACCCAGATGCACCATGCGCTGGGTCAGTTCCATGTCGATGGTCTGGGTAACAATATTGCTTTTCTAGATCGCCTGGTGCTGTGTGACTCGTTTAAAAATGCACATTTAGATACTGGCCTGATTCAGCGTGAAGAAGAATTTCTGCTCAAACCTTCTGCGGATATCCGTGCCGAACTGGTGGTCAGTGCTGCACTGATTGAGCTACTGGCACGTCAAGCACAGAATCCCGTTCCAAGCAATCCGGTGTGGCAGCAGCAAGCATTCTGGCGCCTGAACCAGCAAAATAGCCATACAGTGCAATTACAACGCAATGGCATCAACCTGAAAGTTCAGTTCCGCACTCAGGATCAAGGCTTTGTCGCCAGCTATAACGGTCAGCAAATTCAAATTCAGGGTCAGCTCGTCGATGCCCATACTTTGGCGTTACAACTGGCGGGTAAACAGCAAAAACTGGCTTTTAGCCAGACTGAGCAAGGCATTACCCTATTCCAGAATGGTCAAAGCTATAAGTTCAATTACCTGAAGTCTGATTTTAATAATCAGGATGAACAAGGCACGGAAAATAACCTGATCGCGCCAATGCCAGGCGTCATTACCCAGGTGCTCGTGGCAGCCAATGACAAAGTCAAAAAAGATGATGTGCTGATGACGCTGGAAGCCATGAAGATCGAATACTCGATTCGCGCACCGCATGACGGCATCATCGCAAGCTCATATTTCCAGAAGGGTGATCAGGTTAAAGCCGGTGATGAACTGGTCGAGTTCCAGCCGCTGGCGGAGGAAGTGGCATGACGGATTTTGTCAAAATCGTAGAAGTCGGGCCACGCGATGGCCTGCAAAATGAAAAAACACCTTTGACATTGGATGACCGAAAAAACCTGATTGTGGACCTGATGAAAACCGGTCTACAGTCCATCGAAGTTGGTTCCTGCGTTTCAGCCAAATGGGTACCGCAAATGGCAGACAGTGATGTGCTCTTTGCCAGCCTACCCCAAGATCCGAATATTCAGTTCAGTCTGCTGACCCCAAATCTGAAAGGTTTTGAATCGGCACTGGCTGTGGGTTGCAAAGAAGTCGCGGTATTTACCGCTGCTTCTGAAAGCTTTACCCGCAAAAACATCAACTGCTCGATTGATGAAAGCTTCGAGAAGTTTGCCGATGTCATGGCAGCAGCCAAAGCCAATGATATTAAGGTACGTGGCTATGTCTCCTGCATGGTGGACTGTCCTTATGAAGGTGCCATTGATCCGAAGCAGGTGGTCAAAGTCACCCAGCGTTTGCTGGAGATGGGCTGCTACGAAGTGTCATTGGGTGAAACCATTGGTACAGCAACACCGGATCGGGTAAGAAATGTCTGGGAGGCTTGTCTGGCTGAACTTGATACTAAAGTTTTGGCGGGACATTTCCATAATACCTACGGCATGGCCATCGCCAATATTTACCAGTCTTTACTTCAAGGCATTCGGGTCTTTGATTCCTCCATTGCCGGCTTAGGTGGCTGCCCTTATGCCAAAGGCGCTTCAGGCAATGTTTCAACTGAAGACCTGTATTACCTGCTCTCGAATATGGGCTTTCAAACCGGTATTCAGCTAGACGCCCTGATGCAGGCCAGCCGTAATATCAGTGAAGTCTTGCAGCGCAACAATCCATCCAATTATGCCAATGCCTATTGGCAAAAAGCCTGTGCTTGAAAATAAACTTGCTTGAGCAAAATGCTCTTAAGCAAACCATAAGGATATAAGCAGCAGATTGAAGTCTGCTACAACAATAATAGAGGTGACAAGATGTCAAACAAGGTTTATGACAGCGCTCAATCCGCCTTAAAGGATGTGGTGCAAGATGGTCATACCCTGGCCGTTGGTGGTTTTGGCCTATGTGGTATTCCGGAAGCTTTGATCGCAGCTTTAAAAGAAACAGGTGCTAAGCAACTCACCTGTATTTCCAACAATGCCGGCGTAGACGGCTTCGGTCTCGGACTTCTGCTGGAAACCAAACAGATTAAAAAAATGATTTCCTCTTATGTCGGTGAAAATAAGGAATTCGAACGTCAATATTTAAATGGCGAACTGGAAGTTGAACTTACTCCACAAGGGACTTTGGCAGAAAAATTACGTGCTGGCGGTGCCGGTATTCCGGCTTTTTATACGGCGACGGGTGTCGGAACCGTGATTGCTGAAGGTAAGGATGAACGTGAATTTAAGGGCAAGAAATATATCCTGGAAGAGTCTTTAATTGCTGATGTCGCCTTGGTTAAAGCCTATAAGGCCGATAAAGCCGGTAACCTGATTTTCCGTAAAACCGCCCAGAACTTTAATCCGGTCTGTGCCATGGCCGGCAAAATTACCATTGCTGAAGTCGAAGAGATTGTCGAAATTGGCGTGCTGGATCCGGACGAAATCCATCTTCCGGGAATTTATGTGAACCGGATAGTCCTGAATGCTCAACCGGAAAAACGTATTGAACAGATGACTTTAAAGGCGGAGGCTTGATCATGGCTTGGACACGTAATGAAATGGCGCAGCGCGCGGCACAAGAGCTTGAAGATGGTTTCTACGTCAATCTAGGGATTGGCCTGCCGACGCTAGTCGCGAACTATATTCCGGAAAATATCAATGTCTGGCTGCAGTCGGAAAATGGCCTGCTGGGGATTGGCGAATTTCCAACCGAGGAGACAGTGGATGCCGACCTGATCAATGCCGGTAAACAGACGGTTACCGCGCGTAAAGGTGCTTCATTTTTCTCAAGTGCCGACTCCTTTGCCATGATCCGTGGCGGTCATGTCAATATTGCCATTCTGGGTGCTATGGAAGTGTCCGAAACTGGTGATCTGGCCAACTGGATGATTCCAGGCAAAAAGGTCAAAGGCATGGGCGGTGCCATGGATCTGGTCGCGGGTGTACAAAAGGTCGTGGTCTTGATGGAACACTGCGCCAAAGATGGTACACCTAAGATAGTTCCAGAATGTAGTCTGCCGCTGACCGGCCAGGCTGTGGTGAACCGGATTATTACCGATCTCGGTGTACTGGATGTTACTCCTGATGGAATTCGACTGGTTGAACTGGCACCAGAGGTCAGTTTTGAAGAGATTCAAAAAGTCACGGGGGTAGCGCTACTACGTAACGCTGCCTGATCCAGCCAGCCCTTAAGAATGAAGCATCTTAAGGGCTTTTTTATATATAGCTGTTTCATTTCAAAATAATAATCGCAGAATAAATGGATTTTAATCATGCAAACTCAACAAAATATTTTGCAGCGCTTCGCCTTGCGCGTCAGCGACTGGTCTGAAAAATGGTTTCCGGATTCTTATATTTTTGCCCTGCTTGGCGTCATCATTGTGGCGATTGCCGCCATCGGAATTGGTGCACCCGCACAGGATGTCGCGATTTCCTTTGGAGACGGCTTCTGGAGCCTGATTCCCTTTACCTTGCAGATGTGCATGCTGATCGTGGTCGGTTATGTGGTTTCCGTATCTAAGCCTGTCCAGCTTCTGATCCAGAAAATGGCGCGCCTGCCACATTCCGGTCGTGGTGCGATTGTCCTGGTCGCCACGGTCAGCCTGTTAATTTCTCTGATTAATTGGGCCATGAGTACTGTACTGACTGCACTCCTAGTGATTGCACTGGCACAGCGTAAAGAGCTTAACATGGATTACCGCGCTGCTGCGGCTGCCGCGATTATCGGGATGGGTGCGACCTGGGCACTGGGCATCAGTTCTTCAGCTGCACAGTTACAGGCCAATAAAAGCAGTCTGCCTGAACCGATTTATAATCTGACGGGCGTGATTCCATTTACCGAAACCATTTTCCTGCCGCAATCCATGATCATGACGGCGGTACTGATTGTAGCTTCAATTGCGATTGCTTACTGGTCAGCACCTAAAGGGTCTGACATTAAAACCATTGAGCACTTCCCGATTCAGATTGAAGAAGAAAAACCGGAAGTATCTGCCGAAAAAAGACCGGGGGATTGGCTGGAAAATTCACCCATTTTAAGCATTCTGATTGTGATTCTGGGCGCAGTCTGGATGTTTAACGAATTTTCCAAAAGCAATCCGATTCTGGCCATTTCCAGCTTAAATACCTATAACTTTATCTTCCTGATTTTGGGCGTGGCCTTACACGGTACACCGCGAAATTTCCTGAATGCGGTATCCAAAGCCGTACCCGCCATTTCTGGGGTACTGATCCAGTTTCCGCTGTATGGCAGTATTGCCTTTATGATGACCAATGCGCTAAACCCGGCCGATCTGTCATTGTCACATTACATTGCCGAGTTCTTTGTTTCCATTGCCTCGCAGGAAACCTTTGCCATTGTGATGGGCTTATATTCGGCGATTCTGGGTTTCTTTATTCCTTCTGGCGGAGGGAAATGGATTATCGAAGCGCCCTATGTGATGCAGGCTGCGCATGACCTGAAAGTGCATCTGGGCTGGTCGGTACAGATTTATAATGCGGCAGAAGCCTTGCCGAATCTGATTAATCCATTCTTTATGCTTCCGATGTTGGGTATCCTGAAATTAAAAGCCAAAGATGTGATTGGATTTACGGTGACCCAGCTGATTTTCCATCTGCCTTTGGTACTGTTCCTGCTGTGGTTCCTTGGTCGGACATTGACTTATAGCCCGCCGGTATTTTCTTAATTTAAGATAATAAAAAAGGACGAAAATTCGTCCTTTTTTATTTAGGCCGCTCTCTTAATTTCCTGTCTTCTCAACTACACCTTCATCATCTACTTCACGTACAATTCCCGTTTCGGTATTCACGACCTCAAAGGTCACGCGACGATTCTGAAACTGTCCGGCAGGTGTGGCATTGGGTTCAACCGGCTGATCCTCTCCCATGCCAACTGCCTGTAACTGTGCAGGATTGACCCCTTTTCCAACGAGATAACTGGTAATCGCTTGAGCTCGTTGCACAGACAGCACCTTATTTTCTGCTTCACTACCCTGAGCATCGGCATGTCCTGTAACCTTCAGAATGACATGCGGTGCTCGTTGCAATAATGCAGCAGCCTGATCCAGCACCAATTTATTGACCTCGGGAACTTCAGTCGATGCCGTATCAAAATTAATGATCTGTAAATTCAGTGCAGTCGCCACATCCAGCGCTTTAACATTATCGGTCTTGATACTGGCCAAGGCTTGTTCTGCCTCACTATTGGCGGTATTAATCACGTCACTTCTATTGAGCGGCTGCTGGGTCACCACTGTGACATTTTTGGCCAGACTACGAATTTGTGCTGCCAGACGCTCGGCCTCTGCATTGGTTGCTGCACGCACTGAAACCTGATTGCCAATCCAGTCAAGTGACACATTTGGCATTCCCTGCATTGTTCTCAACACAGTCGGAATAGTATCCTGATCAATAAATTCTGAATGATAAACCTCACTGCTCAGCGCCCCACAACCAATATTATAATTAAAGATCTGTTTGATCTCGTTTTGCAAAATTTCCATATACTGCGGATTATTCAGCTGTAATTGACAACTGACAATTTCGCCATTACTGCCTGTACTTAATCGCAAGGATGCAGGCTGAGCTGCAGCAACTTCACTGGTCGCTTGGGTATTTGAATCTTCAACATCATCCTGCATGCAGCTACGAACCAAAAACAGGATCAAACCCGCCAGGATCAGAAAAATAATAAACGGCCATAAAAAGCCGGTTTTTCTTTCTTCCTGAACAATGATGGTCTGCTCCGCCAATACAGGCTCCTGATTTAAATTTTGCCCTGCCAAGGGTGAAACTCCTAGCGCTGCCAGAATAGGTCCAGCCCAAACGGGTAATGCGCGCTGAATCGAATCGGCGTGGGTTTCCAGCAAATGGCTAATCGCTTCCGGACTTGAAGCACCCGCTTCGGTCTGTAAAAAATTCATAGTCGGTACAATTGACCGGTTCAAGGTATGCTCTATTTCATCTTGTGGCGCGCTCTGATCCACTTGATCCAGAAACTGCTGCTTGAGTGCCGGATTTGCATTGAATAATTCATGAATTTTTGGATTAAGTTGCTGACCAAGATTCTCAATCCAGGCGGGACGTGCACGCAATATACTTAAAAATATGGGATGGAATTGAGCCAAAGCTTGATCTTTGGCAAATAAATGCTCGGTTTCACCTTGAAGCACAATCGCCGTAACATCGCTTTTTAAGCGTTCTATAAAGTCTATATTCATAATCGTCACCATTCTTTTGATTTTTCTAATGTTTAATATTTAATCAGTGTAACGATCCCCATTTTTTGAAAATGTAAATAATTGTATGAATATCATAAAGTTTCACTGTTTTTGTTGAGTACTCATTTTACCAACACAAAATTTAAAAAATAAAAAAAGCCAGTCGAAGCTGACTTTTATAAAATTGGGATCATTTAAGCAGCAAAAGTTTGAACCACTTTACCCAGCACTTTTTGATTAATGAGCGGGGTATTTTTACCTTGTGACACGATGCTTTCTTTATTCAGGGTCCATTCCAGTTCCGGATCTAGCAGCACCCAGCCTGATTCATTTATCCATCGATCTGCCATTTGTGCAACACGAGCCGGAGCTAGGGTCACTTTTTCCACCCATTCCAGTGGAGTCAACAACCCCTCACGAATCAGTTGCAGACCAAAAGGCACATAGGTATCAAAAGCAGTGAAACCTGGCTGCGTTTCAGCAAACGGCGCCATTTTCGCAGAGCTGCTTAGCGGTTCATGATGAGTACAAATCGCATCAATCACACCTGATTTTACACCCTGACGCAGTAATTCTTTGTCCTGTTCAGAACGAAGCGGTGGACGCACATGTGCAAGAGAGTTAAATCCATCAATCAAATGATCAGTTAAATGTAACTGATGCATGGCCACATCACAGGTCACCGGTAAGCCTTTTTCCTTGGCAATACGGATCAATTCCACCGAAGCACCACAAGACAACAGACCAAAGTGTGCTCGTACTTTGGTTGATTCAATCATCAACAGATATTTGGCAATCGCCACGGTTTCAGCCAGTGCCGGAATCATCGGCAAGCCCTGACGTGATGCAATAAACCCTTCATGCACACAGCCGTCTTTGGCAATTTGTGGTTCTTCCGCATAGAACACCACCGTCAGGTCTAAGCCTGCAGCATATTCAAGGGTACGCAGTACCACATCATCATTGGCAAACGGCGCACTGGCATTGGAAACCGCAGTACAACCGCCCTTTTTCAAGCCCGCCATATTTGCCGGTTGTTGACCATTTAAGCCTTGGGTTTGCGCACCAATCACTTGAAGATAGATCCCACCATCCAGCATGGCTTTTTCGACCAGACCGTGAATCAGCGCACCATTATCTTGTACGATTGGCTTTGAATCGGGTGGCGTAAATACGTGCAAAATGCCATTTTCACGTGCCGCTTTTCCTTCAGACTTAAGCGTACCGTGTTGCTGTTGACCCGGTTCACGTAAACGCGCACACAAATCGACCATGGTTGGCATTAACCATTTGCCTTGACCATCAATCGTTTCAGAGACGTCTGCTGTTTCTGCAACGAATTTTCCATTTTCCAGATACACGGTCTGGATAGAATTAGTGTTTTGGATGGGATCAAGAACACGGACATTTTCAATTTTTACAATAGTCATGACTTATTCCTTAACCCGCAATCGCTTCAATCAAACCTTGTTCTTGTAACTGACCTTGCATCGATAAAGCCAACACCGCCATACGCACGGCAATACCATTGGTCACCTGCTTCAAAATCACAGATTGCGGACCATCCGCAATACTTGAGTCGATTTCAACGCCGCGGTTCATTGGTCCCGGATGCATCACGATACAATCCGGTTTGGCCATGGCAAGACGTTCTTTATTCAAGCCATACATTTTGTAGAACTCTGCTTGCGAGGCAAGTGCCGGAGAATCAATACGCTCGTTCTGAATACGTAAGGTAATGATCACGTCGCAGTCTTTGATGCCGTCTTCCATATTGTTAAATAGACGAACACCATCGCCATATTCTTCAAAACCCAATGGCAGCAAGGTATTCGGTGCAATCACCCGGATATCCTGGCAACCTAAAGTTTGCAAGGCAGCCACATCTGAACGCGCGACACGTGAATGCTTGATATCGCCAATAATGGCAATCGACATTTCTTCGAATTTTTTCTTGGTTTCACGGCGAATGGTCAGCATGTCCAGCATCGCTTGAGTCGGATGCGCATGACGGCCATCACCGGCATTAATAATTGCCACGGTTGGACAAACATCTTTGGCAATAAAATGCGCTGCCCCTGAAGATGAATGACGTACCACGAAAATATCGGCCGCCATGGCTTCCAGATTCCATAAGGTGTCACGCAGGGTTTCACCTTTAGAAGTACTCGAACGGGCAATATCGATATTGAGAACATTGGCAGAAAGGCGCTTGGCAGCGGCTTCAAAGGTGGTACGGGTACGGGTAGAATTTTCGAAGAACAGGTTCATCACTGTTTTGCCTTCAAGCAAATTATTGGTGATCAGCTGATTTTGGTCATTAAAAAAGGACTGTGCAGTGTCCAATATTTTTGTCAGGGTTTCTTTAGAAAGACCTTCGATGGTCAAGAAGTGTTTTAGATTACCTTCTTTATTGAGTTGAATCTGGCTCGGTGTATGCAATGCCGCCAAGTGCATGAGAGATTCCTTATGCGTTAAGTCAACATATTATACAGAGATTGGCGAATTTTTATAGTTGGCTATGCTGCTACTTGTACAAAAAGCATCTGAACAATAAAAATAAAAAATCAGATTCCTTTGTATTTTTTCAATAAGATAATTTAACCCGATTTGCATCTTGCTGATTTTAAGTACAAAACCAACGGGCGCTTCAGTCTGGAGCATTCACACCCATCTCAGGTTTAACGCAGTGCACCAATATAACGATGTGACACCTGTGCACGATAGATATCGTCTTCATCCGGTTCGACCGAGATCAGCCCTTCCTGCTGGCTTGGGTGTGCAGATTCTGTTGGTGAGTCTTGTGCTGTTTCAGAAATCTCCAGTACCATTTTGAGGCGCTGGATCAGATGATTCAAATCTGGATCCTGGGTTTGCTCTGCCAGTTGAATCACATGCCGGGCATAATCCAGGTTCTCTGCCAGATAAATTGCATCAATTACCCGACCGGAAACCCGTCGTAAACGGGCATAAATTAAAGTGGCCACTGAAAAAGCGTCATGGTTGCGTAACTGATTCTCTAACATCTTAACCCCCATTATAAAATTGAAAAATCAGGCAGCCATCGCTCCCCATCGACTGACCGCCTGATTTGCCATGTATAGAGCAAAATGCGTACCAGTTCCTCAATTTATAGTGTGAATATTATTTTTCTCTATCACATGCCACGGCCTTTCAGAGAATTTCAAAAGCTTTCAATATAAAAATACGGTAAACTTAGCGCAGTTTTTTATTTATCTTTTTTGGTCTCTCTATTATATGAATACCTCTCCACGTTTAAGCAATTATTGGGTCACCTGTGCCGATGGTCTGGAAACCTTATTAGAAGAAGAAATACAAGGCTTAGGTGTTCAGAATATTGAGCGTTTTCCGGGCCGTTTGACCTTTAAAGGCACACTGGAAAATGCTTATCGTATCTGCATGTGGTCACGTCTGGCTTCACGTGTTTTGATGCCAATCCACACGCATGAAATTGAATTTTCTCATGATGCCCGTGATGTGGCAGAAGAACTCTATGAAGGGGCTCTCAGCTTCGACTGGTCGCTGATTTTTGCACCACAAAGCACCTTTGCGATTCGTTTGCATGTCGAGCGTGACATCAAGGTCAACACCCAGTTCGCGACTTTACGTGCCAAAGATGGTGTCGTAGATTCCTTTATGGAAGCGGTAGGCAAACGTCCAAGCATTGACACCAAACAGCCAGAAATCACCATGTATATTCTGGCAGGCAAGAAAGAACATACTTACTGCCTCGACCTGTCTGGTGACTCTTTGCATAAACGCGGTTATCGCCGTTTCATGACTGATGCACCGATTAAGGAAAACCTGGCTGCTGCGATTCTGCAAAAAGGCCAGCTTAAACAGATTAATCCGGACATCATTGTCGATCCAATGTGTGGTTCAGGTACCTTTATTATTGAATCCCTAATGATTTTGACCGACCGTGCACCGGGTCTGGTCCGTCGTTTCGGTTTTAATGGCTGGAATGGCCATGACCATGAACTGTGGATGAGCATCAAGGCCGAAGCTGCTGAACGTCATCAAGCGGCAATGGAAAATCCATTACCACAATTCTATGCTTTCGATGCGGACTGGGAAGCGGTTAAAGCCACCAGACAAAATATTATCGCGGCGGGTTTTGAAGCTGCTCTCGACAATATCATGATCGAAGAACGGACTTTAAATGACTGGCCTGATTTCCATGCAGAAGGCAAGAAAGTATTCTTCGTGACCAACCCGCCATATGGCGAACGTCTCGGCGATAAAGCGCAAAACCGTTCTTTATACCTGGGTTTATCGGCTTTATTGCAAAAGAATTTCCCGAATCAAAAAGCGGCTGTGATTGCCTCCCAAGTGGAACAGGCCGATGTGCTGGCCTTTAATGATCCGCAAATCCTGCGTTTGATGAATGGTAAATTGCCGATCTATATCCGCTTCGGTACGGTTAAACCGGCCGCAGTGGTACGTCCATTCCTAGAAAGCTGGCAGCCTCAGCAGTTTGAACCGATTGAAGGTGCGATGGAGTTTGCCAACCGTCTGACCAAAAATATGCAAGCTCTAAAAAAATGGGCAGTCAAGGAACAGATCCATTGTTTACGTCTCTATGATGCAGATTTACCTGATTTTAACGTCGCAGTAGATCTGTATGGCGAGCGTTTGCATGTACAAGAATATGCGCCACCTAAAACTATTGATCCGGAAAAAGCCAAAAAACGTTTCAACCTGGCCTTACAGGCCATTCGTGCCGTGACCGGTTTGGGCCGTGATGCGATCTTTATCAAGACCCGTGCACGTCAGGAAGGTAAAAACCAGTACACCAAACAAAGTACAGCATCCAAGCGTTTTATCGTTCAGGAAGGTCAAGCCAAGATTCTGGTCAACCTGACCGATTATCTGGATACCGGTCTGTTTCTGGATCACCGTCAAATGCGTTTACGTATTGCACGTGAAGCAAAAGGTAAACACTTCCTGAACCTGTACAGCTATACCTCAACGGCAAGTTTACATGCTGCTTTGGGTGGTGCTGCAAGTACAACCAGCGTCGATCTGTCGAATACTTATTTGAACTGGTCTAAAGAAAATTTTGTTCTGAACGGCTTAACCGTGGATCATGCGGATGAACAGCATCAGTTCTTTGCCTCTGACTGTTTCGAATGGCTAAAAGAAGGTCATGAGCAATATGAGCTGATCTTTATCGACCCACCAACCTTCTCAAACTCGAAGAAATTCTACGGGACCTTTGACGTACAGCGCGACCATTTGTCCCTGTTAAAACGTGCGATGAACCGCTTAACCACTGATGGTACCTTGTATTTCTCAAATAACTATCGTGGTTTTGAGATGGATGAAGAAATTCTGGCCTTCTTTGATGTTGAAGAAATTACCCAGGAAACCATTGGACCTGACTTCAAGCGGAATCAAAAGATTCACCGTGCCTGGAAAATCCGTCATCCGCAAGTGTAATTTGATGATGAATTAACTGTCTTTATCACGATTGATATCTTCTTTATTTTCCCTGAGCTGAGTTTTAAGCCATGCTTTAAAGCTCGCCGCAACAAGAATACAAAAGTGTTGCAATGCTCGAAGTTAAAAATAAGATTAAAAAAACCCAGCCTAGGCTGGGTTTTTTGTTGCAAGGAGAAGCGGTTTAGTTAAGTTTCATTTTTTCAAAGATTAACTCACCTGCTTCAGCTTTCACCAGAATGGTATCGCCCGGCTGGAATTCTCCGCCCAGGATTTTCTGCGCCAGACCATTTTCAATCCGCTGCTGGATTGCACGTTTCAGTGGACGTGCTCCATACAATGGATCAAAACCGGCCTCGATCAGCTGATCGAAAGCGCTGTCATCTACCGACAAGCGCATATCGCGTTCTGCCAGACGTTGACGTAAACGGTCCAACTGGATATCGGCAATACCGCGAATCTGGTCTTTTTCCAGCGCATGGAACACTACCAGTTCATCAATACGGTTGATAAATTCCGGACGGAAATGTTCCGATACCGCATTCATCACCACCGTACGGACTTCTTCTTTAGTGGCATTACCGCCCAATTCACGTACATCCTGCGAACCCAGGTTCGAAGTCATGACGATCACAGAGTTTTTAAAGTCCACTACCCGGCCTTGCGAGTCAGTTAAACGGCCATCATCTAGTACCTGTAGCAAGATGTTAAATACGTCCGGATGCGCTTTTTCGACTTCATCAAACAAGATCACACTATACGGTTTACGACGTACGGCTTCAGTAAGCACCCCACCTTCTTCATAACCGACATAGCCCGGAGGCGCACCAACCAAACGGCTCACCGAATGTTTTTCCATAAATTCTGACATATCGATACGCACCATGGCATCGTCGCTGTCAAACAGGAAATTCGCCAAGGCTTTGGTCAATTCTGTTTTACCGACACCCGTTGGCCCCAGGAACAGGAATGACCCACTTGGACGGTTCGGATCTGACAGACCGGCACGTGAACGGCGTACTGCATTGGATACCGCCACCACGGCTTCATCTTGCCCTACTACACGGTTATGCAGGAATTCTTCCATATGTAGCAATTTGTCACGCTCGCCTTGCAGCATTTTCGCAACCGGAATACCGGTCGCAGCACTCACTACTTCAGCAATTTCATTGTCGGTGACTTTGTTACGCAGCAATTTTGGCGTTGCGCTCTCATCGGCTTTTTCAGCCAGTTCAAGCTGCTTTTGCAACTCTGGTATCACGCCATATTGCAAACGCGCGGCCTCGCCCAGATCACCTTCACGTTGCGCTTTTTCAAGTGCTGTACGTGCCTGATCCAGTTTGATCTGTACGTCTTTATTGCCTTCGACCAGCGCTTTATCTGCACGCCAGACTTCTTCCAGGTCATGATACTCTTTTTCAACTGTGGCGATCTGATCGGACAAGTATTGAATCTCAGCTTTGGCACCTGAGTCTTCATCTTTTTTCACCGCTTCCAGCTGCATTTTTAACTGAATCAGACGGCGTTCCAGTTTATCTAAAGCTTCTGGCTTAGAATCGAGTTCCATTTTGATGCGCGATGCTGCTTCATCAATCAGGTCAATGGCTTTATCCGGCAACTGACGGTCGGTGATATAACGGTGTGACATTTTCGCAGCAGCAATAATGGCTGAATCCAGAATCTGTACCCCGTGATGGGTCGCATAGCGATCTTTCAGACCACGCAGAATCGCAATGGTATCTTCCACGCTTGGCTCATCCACCAGCACTTTCTGGAAACGACGTTCCAGCGCTGCATCTTTTTCAATATACTGACGATATTCATCCAGTGTGGTGGCACCGACACAGCGCAGTTCGCCACGGGCCAGCGCAGGTTTAAGCATATTGCCGGCATCCATCGCGCCATCACCTTTACCAGCACCCACCAGGGTATGCAACTCGTCGATAAACAGGATGATTTCGCCTTCGTGTTTGGCAATATCTTTCAGAACGGCTTTTAAGCGCTCTTCAAACTCACCGCGGTATTTGGCACCGGCCAGCAAAGAACCCAGATCTAGAGATAAAACACGTTTCCCTTTGAGTCCTTCAGGCACTTCACCATTAATAATCCGCTGCGCCAGACCTTCGACGATTGCAGTTTTACCTACCCCTGGCTCACCAATGAGTACCGGGTTGTTTTTAGTACGACGTGACAGAACCTGAATAGTACGGCGGATTTCATCATCACGGCCAATCACAGGATCAAGCTTGCCTGCCAACGCACGTTCAGTTAAATCAATGGTGTACTTATTCAGTGAATCACGCTGATCTTCATGATTATTGCTCATGACTTTTTCATCGCCTCGAAATTGATTAATCACTTGACCTAAAGTTTCTGCCTTTACGCCAACACTATTTAATAAAGTTTTGGTATTTCCGGTTTCAGCCAACGCCAACAGCACCCAATCCGTAGATAGAAACTCATCTCCGGCTTTTTGCGCAAAGCTGTCTGCCAGATGCAATACTTTTGCCGCTTCAGGACTAAGGTTGACATCTGCTGATGGATTGGTCAGGGTTGCCGCATTGCTCAATGCTGTTTGCAGCTTGGTTTGTAGCTCACGCAGATTAGCACCGGCCTGTTGCAGCAGGCTGACATTGGATGCTTCATCCATCAAGGTGGCCAAGATATGGATCCCATCAATGGAGGTATGATCCTTACTCATGGCCAGCGATTGTGCATCGGAAAGGGTTTGCTGCAGGCGATTGGTAAATTTTTCAAAACGCATTCTTGTTATTCCTCACAACAAATTTTCTACTTGATGGATATATGGGTGCACTTGATAAAATTTCAAATCATTTTTATATATTTTTCAAAAACTTAATATAAACATTTAGACAGTCTTTAATAATAATATTGGTGTAATCAAATCATATTTCAAGTGAGGTTAGAAGAATTTTTAAGGTGAAGATAAACAATTCATATTTTATTTAATTTACTCTGCTATTTTTCAGCTTAGTAGAGAATAGAGAGATATTTTTAGTACGGTTGCAACCTTCCTAGTAATCGCAATACTTCACTCAAACCATGTTCTGTTTGCATCAAGGATCTTGGCGTTTGATGATTCAAAAGCTTGTTAGGTGAATTGATAAAATGGCGCATCCAGCTCAAGTCTCCACCATGCAAGCTAAATAACTTTTGATAGATATTTACTAAAGCTATAGCTTTTTCGCCTGCTGTAGTATCTGGTTCTAATTCTTTTTCATTTATAACCAGAGATAATTCCGCCTCAGATAAACCCAGAATCAATGCAAGTTCGAATTCTTTCAGTTGCAACTGCTCAGCTAAGTTGAATACTGCTATAGCTAATACTTGGGATTTAGAAATACCTGTTTCACTATTCATTTTTATCAAATCATCTTGATGCGTCTTATTTCGATTATGCTGCTTTTATTGTTTTCCGGCCATGTTGTTTATCATCAAATTTAATTTCTCATAAAATTAAAACACCCTCGCTTGGAGGGTGCTTTAAAATAACAACACCATGATTATGGTGCCGGATTCGGTTGCTGACGGTGAATTGCCTCAATACCTTTCAGTATTTCCTCAGACAGATCAATTTCAAATGCCTGAATATTTTCTTTCAGCTGATCCAGATTGGTGGCACCAATAATCGTACTGGTCACAAAGAACTGCTGCTTGATAAAGGCCAAAGCCAATTGGGTAAGACTTAAGCCATGCTGTTCTGCCAGCTGGGCATATTGCTCGGTTGCCCATTCACTTTGCGGATTGCTATAACGGCTAAAGCGGGAGAACAGTGTTACACGCGCATTGGCAGGACGTGCACCATGCCGGAATTTACCGGTCAGATAACCAAATGCCAAAGGTGAATACGCCAACAAGCCCACACCTTCATAATGGGCAATTTCTGACATGCCGATTTCATAAGTACGGTTCAGCAGGTTATATGGGTTTTGTACACTGACAAATTTGGACAAACCTAATTTCTCTGCGAGGTGCAGAAATTTCATCGTGCCCCACGGGGTTTCATTGGAAAGACCAATATAACGGATACGGCCTTTTTTAATTTCATCCTGCAAGGCGGTCAGGGTTTCTTCGAGATCTGTCACGGTACGGTCTTCTGCCGCTTCAGCATTGCCATAACCCAGCTTGCCAAAGAAATTGGTGGGGCGTTGCGGCCAGTGCAGCTGATACAGGTCAATATAATCCGTTTGCAGGCGTGACAATGACTGGTCAATTGCTGCTGAAATTTCATCGGCAACGAAACGAGTTTTACCATCCCGGATATGGCTACCACCTTGCGAGGGTCCGGCAATTTTTGAGGCTAAAAAAAGTTTGTCACGGCCACCACGGGCAGCGATCCAGTTCCCGATAATACGCTCGGTAGCACCCTGCGTTTCAGGTTTTGGCGGTACCGGGTACATTTCCGCAGTATCCCAGAAATACACTCCCTGATCTAAAGCATAATCCAGTTGCTGAAAAGCCTGTTCTTGTGTGTTCTGCTCACCAAAGGTCATGGTGCCCAAACAAATTTCTGGCAAAAGAATGCCGGTATCCGCCAACGGTCTGAATTGCATAAAAACATCCTGTGAATTTTATTCAGTGAATTGAGATCAAGTGGGCTATAGCCTATCGGAATTATAAGGGAGACTTAAATCATCTTTTCTGAGAAGCTTGTTCTAAATTTTTATGTATTGAGTAATGACGCATAAAGAAAGCAAATCCGAAGATTTGCTTTTTAATATCTGGATTATTCGTCTATGGCAACATCTGCCACTGCTTCAGATGCTTCTTCTAATGAAGCATCAAAGATCAGGATGGCTTTACCATCGGTTTCGATCATGCCCTGCTCTTCCAGGGTTTTTAGTACACGTCCGACCATTTCGCGGGAACAGCCAACAATACGGCCAATTTCCTGACGGGTAATACGAATCTGACGGCCATTCGGCAAAATCATCGCTTCTGGCTGTGAAGACAGGTCGATCAGGCAACGTGCAATCCGGCCTGAAACATCAATAAATGCCAGATCAGTGACTTTACGTGTGGTATTTTTCAAACGACGTACTAATTGAGCAAATACCGCATAGCTCAGATCAGGATATTGCTTGCTGATTTCGTGAAAGTTTTCATAGGTAATTTCGGCAATTTCACACACATCACGCGTACGAACTTCCGCAGTACGTTGTGGATTAACCTCGAATAGACCCATTTCCCCAAAGAAGTCACCCGCATTTAAATAAGCCACGACAATTTCACGATCATCATCTTCACGAAGAATGATAGATACAGACCCCTTCAGAATTAAATATAAAGATTTAGATTCTGATCCTGCATCAATGATCGTGGTACGTTTTGGATAACGATTAATATATGCACGTTTTAACAGTGCTTTCACGGATTCTGGTAATTGCCCCGGAGAAAGCGCATCAGTGCTTAATTGTGAAAAGTTTGAAGTCATGCTAACAGTTCCGATTATGGATAATTTATAGATCGCACAAGACCTAATGTGAACTTGTCACACAGTGGGATTGAAATTCCGTATCAACCCAATTTATGTTAGTGTACAGTTACTTGACAAATTTATAGCTTTTTTTAGGTAGTTGCAATGCAAACAAGCGTTCATTGGTTAGAGAATGTTGCTTTTGAAGCAAAAACTCAAAGTGGTCATAGCCTTATCATGGATGGTTCAGCTGAATACGGTGGTGAAAACCGTGGTCCCCGTCCTATGGAACTGCTTTTAACGGGTCTGGGCGGTTGTGCGTCTTTTGATATTGTTACCATTTTAAAGAAGGCTCGTCAGGATATTACCGATGTACGCTGCGAATTAAAGGCTGAACGTGCAGATACAATTCCGGCAGTATTCACGAAAATTCACTTGCATTTTGTAGTGACCGGCAAAGCGATTAAAGAGAAACAGGTCGCAAAAGCCGTAGAACTTTCTGCTGAAAAATATTGCTCTGCCAGCAAAATGCTGTCTGATGGCGGTGTTGAAATCACCCATGATTATGAAATAATCGAAGCAGAATAAAATCTAGATTCTGTAAAAAAAGCGGCTGGAAAAGCTGCTTTTTTTGTATCAGAAAATTGCCTTTTCTCAGAACCGCTGAACTGAATACTGATTGCCATTTTCAAAGCTCAAGATATTTTCTGGAAATCTTAAGGCGCCGAGTCGATGTCTGAACGCGACACCCTGTTGACGATCGAGATAGCGTTTACCCACTGAATAATCCACACAAAATACGTTTTGTTGCTGTCCATACCATTGCAGTGCATCGATCGATTTGAGTAAACCGGTTTTTTCTTCAGTAGATTTAAAGTTCCGCCAATAATGTCCAGTAATGACTGGAATTTGGTCGGTATAGCTGTCCCACCATGGCACGCGGTCGATCATCCGCCACCTTCCACCGGCATAAATCGGTTCTAAGGCGATTTTTTCCGCACCAGAAGTAATGACCCGAATCGGATTGTGCATTTGCTCACGCAGCTCTTTTTCTGCGAGATGTTGCAATAAAGGTAAAGTTGCAGCCGGGTCTTTGAACTGGTGTTGGTAGCGTTGCTGTTCTATCTGGATGAATTCATTAATACCTAAGGCTTGCAGATCCAGCGCTGTATGTTGAACGAAATCAGCATAGGCTTCGCCAAGCGAAGTAAAACCAGAATTGCGTAATTGATCAATTGATCCTTGATGCCAACAGGCATGTACAACACGCAGCTGCTCCGACTCCAAAGCCAACGGTAAGCTATTTAAAAAATCCAGAATCCATTGTCGATCTTTGATTGAGGCTTGGATCGAATCAAAAGGTTTCAGATCATCCTGATGCGGTGAACCAAAAAACCAGCCATTGCCTTCCCGCAAAGTATCGGTCAATAGGTTCAATTCATGATTACCCATCACACATTGTGCATAGCCTTCATCTACCAGCTGTTTGACGCGTTTGATCACCGCAACACTGTCTTGCCCCCGGTCACATAGATCACCGACAAAAATTAGTTTGCGCTGTTCTGGATGATGACCATTCCGGTCATAACCTAATACCTGGATCAGTTGTTCCAGCGCGGCAATCTCACCATGAATATCCCCTACGATGTCCACGGGACCAGTGAAAGCCTGCTGTATAAATGAGTACTTCATTTATGCATCCTGAATTAAGTCTAAAACAGAATATATCCCTAATAAGTATCCTTTAAATTTATGAAGATCTGAATACAGAATGAATCATCATTTAAATAAATCAATATTCAGTATTGTAAGTTTAAGTGAAATCATGAGCTTAATTTTTATGAAGACGCTTATCTTGTTCTTAAAAGTATTGGCAAATGCCGACTATGCTGCTTGAATATTTAAGAGCTTGATCTGATATTTTTATATTTGATATTTAGTTCAGTGGAGGCTGAAATACTTATGAAATAAAAAAAATTACATTTCAATAGCGTAATAAAAAAAGCCCATTCTTAGAATGAGCTTTTAGAATCTTGGTAGGTATATCCAGACTCGAACTGGAGACCTCTACGATGTCAACGTAGCGCTCTAACCAACTGAGCTATACACCTAGAATGCTTGGCATATTATAAATTTTTCCGACCGAAAACAAGCCTTTTCATTTAGTTTTTAAAACGTCCGCACAAGTTTTAAGCAAATCCTTGAATTTTTTCAATTCTTGTTCAGTTATTGGGGTTCCCGAATAAAGATTTTTTTCAAAAACCTGTATAGCTTGAATAAAGGCAGTCTGGTTTTCAATCTGAACCTGTTGAGATAAACGCTGCATCCAGTGATGAAAAGTTTCTGCAGGCTGTTTTTTGAGATGATCAGTTAGAGATTGATTCAGCTGTTGAATCGCACGATCAAATGGAGGTTGCGCCTGTCGGGCTTTTAGATAAATTCTGAAGATATAGGCCAAAATCAGTAGCGCAATACTGCCCAGCAAAATTATGACACTCGAATAAACTGAACCGAGGCCTAATTTTGACAACCAGTTCTGTTGTGATTCTGCATTATAACCCACCACCTTACTTTGCCATTGGTAGCTGGCATAATCGCTCCAAACGCGTAGTTTGGTGATCCATAGATTATGCTGCGAGTTCCAGGTCGACTGATTTGCCGATACCCATGCATCCTGAGAAAGCAGATTTTGCATGCCATCATCTATACGTTGTGGAGCGATCATCGCGGTTGGATCAAAGCGTTGCCATTTCTGGTCAATCCAGACTTCTGTCCAGGCATGCGCATCGAGCTGTCGGACTTCCCAGCTCATACGATCTGGTGCCAACTCCCCACCCTGATAGCCGGTGACGACCCGTGCAGGAATCCCGACATAACGCATCAGCATCACGAAACTCGAGGCATAGTGTTCACAAAAGCCTTGCCGGGAATTAAACAGGAACTCATCAATCCGGTTTTGTCCTAATTGGCCCGGCTTTAAGGTATAAACAAAATTATTCTGCTGATACCAGTTCAAGACTTTCTGTACATAACGCCGAGGATCTTCCGCACTTTGCGTATAGAGACGTTGTGCTAATTGTTGCGCTCGCGGGTCAAGTCGGCGCTGCACCTGAGTATTCGTTCGCTCGATATATTGCGTTGGCAAAGCCTGAGGGTCATATCCCGTTCCGATCCATTGTAACGAAATCGGTTCAACACGTTGCGTGAGCCGTCTCGGCACAATGCTCCAATCCTGACGGTTATAATAACGGCGTTCCACAGGTATCGATTTTTCCAACCCCATGATCCAGAACACCGAAGGATCCGCAGCCAGATATTGGTAGTTCCAGCCTGTAGGTACGGGTGAAGTATCCATCGGTTGTCGCATTAAAGGCTGCTGATTGACGAAACTGCTGGTCCAGCGTTGCCCATCATATTCATCTAGCACCAAGGCTCGCCAATAGAGTTCTGAGCGTGGCGGAAGCTTGCTGATATCACCAATAATCCGGAAAGCAAGGGCACTGGATTGGGATAATTCAGCAATATCCCCAGGTGACATACTATCGCCAATGCCGGTCACACCCTTATTTTCAGGAATGGGAATATGCCAAAGTGGTGGCAAGCGCGGAAAGAAAATAAACAGCAAGATAAAAAATGGAACAGCGTACAAGATAAACTTGCCCACATGTTTGGCATCCTGTTGCAATGCTGCGCGCTGAGTGATCTGCTCCTGCTCAAAATCGCTAGTCTGAATCCGGTACAAACCAATCAGACAGCTGATTAAACACAGCACGATCACAATCGCCATCCCAAAAGATTGGCTATATAGGAATGAGCTGGCAGCAACAAACAGGGCAAAATTAAACAGAATAATCAGGTCACGTTTATTTTTACTTTCCAGTGATTTAGCAAATAAAAAAGTAGATAAAACTGCTACCCCAGCCTCAACACCAATAAAACTATGATGGCTCAAATAAATACTGCCGAGTGCCAAAGCCGTCAGTAGAAAAGTGCCCGTTTTGGGAAATGGCTGCTGACGTTTCAGGAAAATCCAAATACATACAATACTAATCGCAAAAATAATACTGAGTAGAACCGGAATAAATGCCATCTGGGCGATGAGAATCAGACCCAAAGTCAGCACAATCGAGGTACGGATTTTTGCATTGATCATGAATTTACCCGCCTTAGGCCTGCGCCAACAATTGTTTGGCTTTCCGCAGTTGTTCTTCACCTGCGCCCTGAGGCAATTCGGCCTGTGGCAAATGCAGACTATACGCACATTGCTGCTGCTCGCACTGCTCGACCAGACCCATCACAAATTCAAGTTTTTCTTCATGTGACTGACTCGGCATATGTGCATAATGAATCTCGATACTGTGTTCATCCTCATATTGCTCAAAGACTTTGACATACAGGCCTTGTCCACGCGCAAACTGCTTCCAGGACACCGCCTGCAAGGAATCACCTGACTGGTAATTGCGCAATTCACGGAACTCATCCATATCCGGTTCAAAGCGATTAAAGTAATATTTATTTTCAGCCGTAAAAGCTTCAGCCTTAGGAGCAATCCAGGCAGAATGTTGATGATAAAGATAGGTCCAGGCTCGAACCAGACCAAAGGGATAAACCGAATAAATCTGAATGATCGGGTAATCAAACTTGCCACGTTGCTCTGTGTAAAATGGCAGGATAAATTGCTGCTTTGCTGCATTCAGATAAAATTTTGCTATCTGATCTCCTGCCTTGATATATACATATCGCGGACGAAGCTGCTGCTGTTGAAAATAAAAATGTAGATTCAGGCTATTTCCTACCTGACCAATATCATCTGCAATTAATTCAATTTTCAAGTCATGCAGTTGTTTGAAAGTCAGATAGAAACTAACACACAGCACGGCACTGATTAAAAAACAAAAACCTAAAATCAAGTTATTGGCATAATTCACTCCGGCCACAAAGGTGATCAAGATCAAAACAAGATACAGATAGCCCTGCCGATAAATAAACACCAGAACATCTTTCTGTGAGAGCTGTTTCTGCTGTGAAAATTGAAAGCGTTTGGCCAGCCATTTTTGCCAGGTTCTATCCAAGAGAAAACTCCTTTAGCTGACCGAAACCTGTTGCATGACATTAAAGGCTTCTGCCTCACTTAAACCCAGACGATGTGAAGTCACCGCAACAAATACAGCCTGTACATCATCCGGCGTGACAAAGGCACGTTGCTGAATCAGGGCATGTGCTTGTGCTGCACGCTTCAGGGCCAGAAGGCCACGCGTAGAAAGTCCATGACGGCTTTTACGGGTTTCTTCTGCCAGATCAAGCAAATATTCCTGAATCGCTTCACTGATAAATATCTGATGCGTCAGACTTTGCAGATCCAGAATTTCATCTTCAGTAAAAATATGTGCCAGACTGGCAATCAGGGCAAAACGAGATTCCTGCTGTAATAACAGTTTTTCTGCATGGCGCGATGGATAACCTAAAGACAAACGCATCAGGAAACGGTCCAGTTGGGATTCCGGCAAAGCATAGGTTCCACTTTGAAACAGCGGGTTTTGTGTGGCAATCACCCAGAAAGGTTTCGGTAAGGCATAACGCACGCCATCAATGGTGGCATAGCCTTCTTCCATGGCTTCGAGTAAGGCACTTTGGGTTTTGGGACTACAACGGTTGATTTCATCTGCCAGTAAAATCTGGGTAAAAATCGGGCCTTGTTTAAACTCGAACTGATGTTCTTTCTGGTTAAACATGTTAATACCGATGACATCACTGGCCAGCATGTCATTGGTAAATTGGATCCGCTGGAACTTTAACCCAGCCAGATGTGCCAGACTGCTGGCTAATGTAGTTTTACCCAATCCGGGTAAATCTTCAAATAAGACATGTCCGCCTGCAATCAAACAACAGAGTGCCAGTGTGGTCTGGGCCTGCTTATCCAACACAATGGCATTAACTTCTTCAAAAAAACGCTGGATCTTGGGTGCATAACTTGCAATTTTTTGTTCAAGCACAGTATTGATGTGTGCAATGTCGTTATTTTCCTTTTGTTTCATGCCCCAGATCACAATAATTTCCTTAATAAAACATGGCCTAAGATTAACATACACTGAAATTTAAATTTTCCCAAAAGATCAATCATCTGTCTGTGTAACTGAATAAAAATACTGATTAGAAAATGGCGAGGATTTAAATAATAGAAGAGTCAAAATGATCAGGTTAAAAAGAAGTAAGAAGCGCAGAAAACAAATAAAATGATCGACACAAATAGAGATCATTTTTCTTTTCGCTCAAATCTCAAAATACCAATCTGAGCTCATCCATCTATTTGAAAAGAATCATACTT
Organism: Acinetobacter sp. L-24; assembly: GCF_056857555.1. The sequence goes on from NZ_JBSXNI010000037.1 coordinate 64,122, forward strand.
AAAAGGTATAGAGACTTAAGCGATTTCATGGATTTTTATAATAAAACTTTTCTACGCTAGCTCAATCAATGACCTCAGATTTAACGCGATCGTCTATTCCTCATATTAATTTTTAACGATAAAAAAAAGCGCCCCGAAAGGCGCTTGCTATGAATTAATGATTAACACGGACACTTCTTCATATCACCGCCCGCAGATGGATAACGGGAATCCACACAGTGACGATAAAATGTTTTCGGGTCCATGGCTTCCAGATCGGGATGATGCTTGCGCATATGCTCCACATAGGTCTGGTAATCAGGTACACCGACCATCAGACGGAAACTTTGCTGCAAACGTTGCCACAAGGTCGCAATCCGCGACCAGTTTTTCGGATTCAGGATTAAATCCTTTTGTGACATCACGGTCATTTTGATGATTTTATAAATCATCGTTTTCCCGCTTTTGGCAAACTTCAGATTCATAATATTTCCCTTAATGACCTTTCGCTGGCTGAATCTCTTCAGGATCGCGATAAATCGCTTCTGCTTCATGTACAGATGGCTCAGGATTTGCCAAGGCACGACGGATCACGCGAATTGCAGCAAACAGCATCACAAAGGCCACAATCATAAAGAAAGCACAGAGTGCAGCATTGATCTGGTTTGACATTGCTACCGTCTGCATTTCTGCCACAGTTTTCGCTGGCGCTAGGATTTCATTATTGGCAATCGCCGTGTTGAAACGATCTGCCTGCGCCAAGAAACCAATCTTTGGATTTTCGTGGAAAATCTTTTGCCAGCCTGCTGTCATGGAAGTGATGAACAGGAACACTGTCGGGATAATCGTGACCCAGACATATTTCTGCTTCTTCATCTTGAACAAAATAACCGTACCAAGAATCAATGCCATTGCAGCCAGAATCTGGTTACCAATACCAAACAGCGGCCATAAACTGTTAATCCCGCCGAGTGGATCGACTACGCCCTGATAGACGAAGAAGCCCCAGCCTGCCACTGCAACCGCAGTACCCAACAGGTTTCCGAAGAAGTTATGCGACTGTTTCACCGCTGGAATTACGATACCGACAGTATCCTGTACCATGAAACGACAGGCACGCGTACCCGCATCTACAGCAGTCAGGATGAATAATGCTTCAAACAGAATCGCAAAGTGATACCAGAACGCCATCATTTCACGACTATTAAAGATTTCCGTGATGATATGTGCCATACCGATTGCAAAGGTAGGCGCACCACCAGTACGTGACAGAATCGAGTTTTCACCGACTTCCTGTGCCAGCAAAGTCAAGGCTTCAGGCGTTACCACAAAACCAAGGGTTCGCACTGCTTCTGCTGCGCTTTCTGCGGTAGTACCGAGCAAGGCTGCTGGTGAGTTAATGGCAAAGTAAATTCCTGGATCCAGAATTGCAGCACAGATCAAGGCCATGATCGCTACAAAAGATTCCATCAACATACCGCCATAACCGATCACCCGGATATCGCGTTCGTTATTGACCAGTTTCGGTGTCGTCCCTGAAGAAACCAAGGCATGGAAACCGGAAATCGCACCACAGGCAATAGTAATAAACAGGAATGGGAACATAGAACCTGCGAATACAGGACCAGTACCATCCACAAATTTGGTAATCGCTGGCAGTTTCATTTCAGGCATGGCAAACAGGATACCCACGGCCAAACCTGCAATCACGCCAATTTTCAGAAAGGTCGACAGATAATCACGTGGTGCAAGCAATAGCCAAACTGGCAGTACCGAAGCAATAAAACCATAAATGATCAATGCCCAAGTCAGCTCAGTGCCAGAAAGCGTAAAGAACGGACCCCAATATGGATGTTGTGCGATGTTTTCACCATAGATAATGCCCAGCATCATCAACACAAAACCGATAATCGAGACTTCAGCAATTTTACCCGGACGGATAAAACGCATATAGATGCCCATAAAGATCGCAATCGGAATGGTGGCTGCAATACTGAACACACCCCAAGGGCTGTTAGTTAATGCTTTCACCACTACTAGTGCCAATACCGCAAGAATAATGATCATCACGCCCAAGGCACCGAGCATCACGATAATACCGGCAAAGGTTCCAAGTTCCTGCTTAGCCATCTCACCAAGTGATCGACCGTCACGACGGGTGGAAATAAACAGTACCAGGAAGTCTTGTACCGCACCTGCCAGCACCACACCGACCAGTAGCCAGATCGTCCCAGGTAAATAGCCCATCTGCGCTGCCAGGATCGGACCGACTAAAGGACCTGCACCGGCAATCGCTGCAAAGTGATGGCCAAATAGAACGCTTTTATTGGTCGGCACATAGTCCAGACCATCGGCCAGACGATGCGCAGGCGTTAAACGGCGTTCATTCAGCTCAAATACTTTGGTGGCAATAAATAAACTGTAGAAACGGTAAGCAATGCTATAGACACAGGCGGCGGCAAGTACCAGCCAAACTGCATTTACATGCTCACCCCGACTCAGTGCCAGAACTCCAAAAGAGACTGCACCCACAATGGCTACCAAAAGCCAAATCATTTTCGAAGTCAGCGTCGACTTCTTTTGTAAAGTTTCCATTCAATCCCTCATATTGTGATGCATACAAATCAGCGTGATTGTTGTTGTTCGAGGTACTGCTGTTTTCCCTTGCGACTTTACGCCTGTTCTTTTGCTTTTCCTCTAAGACTTTGGCATAAAAAAAGGGATGATTTAAATCATCCCTCTCGATAATAGTCTATTTTCAAACCATTATGCACGTTCTAAATAATCACCAGTACGGGTATCTACACGAACGCTTTCTTCTTGCTGTACGAATAATGGAACACGTACCACAGCACCTGTTTCAAGTTTCGCTGGCTTACCGCCACCGCCAGAAGTATCACCACGAACACCTGGATCAGTTTCAACGATTTTAAGTACGACGAAGTTCGGTGGAGTCACGTTTAAAGGCACGCCATTGAACAACATGATGGTACATTTTTCATTTGAATCGTCTTTTAACCATTTTGCAGCATCGCTCATCGCTGTTTTATCAGCTGCGATCTGTTCAAAAGTAACAGGATCCATGAAGTTCCACATTTCGCCATCGTTGTACAAGTATTCCATTTCTACTTCAACGATATCAGCCGCTTCTAGGTTCTCGCCTGATTTGAAAGTTTTTTCCAGAACTTTACCTGATTTAAGGTTACGTAATTTTACGCGGTTAAAAGCTTGGCCTTTACCTGGTTTTACGTATTCGTTTTCCATGATTGAACATGGGTTGCCATCAAGCATAACCTTAAGGCCTGACTTGAAATCATTCGTAGAATAATAGGCCATGACTGGCGCACTCCAAACTTACTAACTTTAATCTATTGATGCTATGGGCTGTTGCGATGTCATTTAGCAAGTCTGACACGAACATTGAGTTGCCACATGCACATTCATTTGATGTTGCGTATTCTAAATGAGCAATACACTTTGCCGCAATGAAAAAATCCGCTTTCACCCGCTCAGGCTGTTTAAGTTACAATCAGACATGAAAATCCTTTGTTTATTCATGTCTTGCTCAACGTTAAAATAGCATCAGGCTAGCACGAAGATCAGCATAGCTTAATCACTCTTTATTTTACAGCGCAGTGGATTATTGCGCTTGCGCACAACCTGTTAAACTGCGCCCATCAGGCTTTGTCCTCTCACTTATTATTGTTAATCTTCCGGCATGACGAACTATTTATATCAAGAACAAAACTGGCAATCACAGCTCAGCGACCTGATCACCGATCCCCGCGAACTGCTTGAAGTACTGCAACTTGCACCAGAGCAACTGCTCTCAGGTGCCATCTTGGCATCTGAGCAGTTTAAATTGCGCGTGCCACGCGCTTTTTTGGGAAAAATGCAGACCGGAAACCCTTTAGACCCATTGCTTTTACAAGTGCTGCCCCATCATCTGGAACTGGAAGAACATCCAGGATTTGTTACTGACCCCTTGGGCGAAGAACAGGCCAATCAGCAACCCGGCGTACTGCACAAATATAAATCCCGTTTCTTGCTGACACTGACAGGTGCCTGTGCTGTACATTGCCGTTATTGTTTCCGCCGGCATTTCCCCTATCAGGAAAATCTGCCTAAAAATGAAGACTGGATAAATATCAAGCAATATCTGGAAAGCCAGCCTGATATTAATGAAGTGATTCTGAGTGGCGGTGATCCACTAACCTTATCGAACCGGAAATTAAAAACCTGGATTGAACGATTAGAATCAGTACCACATCTCAAATTCTTAAGAATACATTCACGAGTTCCTATTGTGATCCCCAACCGAGTCGACGAAGAGCTACTTAGCATGTTAAAAAACAGTAGGCTACGTATTATTCTGGTGGTACACTCAAACCATGCATCGGAGCTGGATGACTTCACTTGCAAGCGTTTAAACCAACTGGTTCAACAGCAAATCACCGTTCTGAATCAGGCGGTTTTATTAAACGGGGTGAATGATTCTGCTCAGGTTTTAGTAGATTTAAGCTATCGCTTGTTTGATGCCGGGGTCATGCCTTATTATTTACATGTACTTGATAAAGTAAAAGGTGCGCATCATTTTGATTTAGCGCCTGACCATATTCATGAGATTTATACAGAAGTTTTAGCGAACCTGCCGGGGTATTTGGTTCCTAAACTGGTTCGAGAAATAGCGGGCGAGAAGAATAAGACACCGCTTTTTGGGGTTTCAACATTTTTGAGTTAAATAATAAAGATGAGCACGCATACTTCAGACATTTTTCAGACACCGACGGAACTTAAACGAGAGCAGTTGAGCTTTTGTCCAACCACTGCCAAGGCTTTGCAGGAATGGGTTGCGGGGATTTCGATTCTACAACTGGGGAATTCATCCAAATCCCTGTTTAATGCCTTATTGGAAGTTTCTGAGCTGAAATGTACAGAAACCCTGCGCTTTGACCTGATTCAGGTCTTGCATCCTACCCTTGAAAATGTCCTGACCAGTCTGGAAAAGCATTTCGTCAATCAGGGCCTGATCACTTCCGACCGGAATGACCAGATTATTGAGCTGGCTATGCTGCTGCGCAGTCATTTTGCCAAAATTTATATCGATATCGTCAAACGCTGTAATCATCAGCTGACCCATCAGAAGTTTTCGCTATTTTCTCTAGGCAAAAAGAAGAGCATTCAAACTGCCCGGATGGTATCGATTTATTATGCACTACAGCAACTCACCCTTCTGTTATATCAACAGCATATGCTATATAGCACGCCAGGTCTGGGACAATGGCTAGCTGCCCATCAACTGCTTGAATGTGCCATAGACAACAATTTCTATCAAAGTAATATCAATCAGGTATTAGGCACCCAGCATGAAATCCAAAATATTGCACATGCCTATGCACAGCTGATTTTACTGGATATCTTCAATACTCATCAGATCCGGCCTGCAGAAATTCAGGGCCTGTATCTATGCAGTTTTGACTGGGCCAAACTGGTACAGATCCTGCCGAAGGAAACCACGCTGTCCCGTTATGTAGTCGATGCCAGCAAAGATCATCCGCCGATCTTTAATACCCATCAAGAGCCACAGTTTCAGCCAAGCTTCTATATTTCTACCCAGAACCTGATGGATCATTTAACGGGGACTCAAAGCAAAAATGCCCAGTATCTGTCTCGGAATGAAAAACTGTTCCTGACCCCTGCATTGCATTTTCATATCTACAATCTGCTCTCAAACAATGTCGAGCGTCGTCATGAACGTTATGAATATTCAGCCCAGATCAATATCTGCTTTGGCTTGAGTGTGGCGCATTTTTACCTATCTAAAGGTAAAAACTTCAACGAAACCCTGGAACTCGAGGCCAATTATAATTTCCAGAGCGAAAGCAGTTTTGTCAGCTCGATGGAAAATACGATTCCAAGTGCCTTTAGCAGTATCAAGGCGCTCGATCGAGAAACCAAACAGATCCATAGCGCTGAAGTTCTGGATATCAGTGTCAATGGTTACCGGATTAAATGGACTGGTATTACCCCGGCTAACCTGAAAACCGGTGAATTCATTCTGGTTCAGGAAAAAACCCAGAGTCAGTGGCGTGGCGGTGTGATTCGCTGGATCAAGCAGTCAACGGATAAGAGCCTAGAAATCGGGCTGGAAATTTTGGCACAAGAGCTCTTTCCTTGTGCAGCTTATACCCGTACCGAACGTCATCATGTCAACTATCAGCCTGCCCTGTTGGTGAAAATGACACAACTGGATCAGGTCTCGACCAGCCTGATTGTCTCTGGTTCACAGATGTTTAGGGAAAAACAAACCATTCATTTACGTCTCGGTCAGGAAGAAATCAAAATCTATCTGACCAAAGCACAACTGATTACGCAGAGTTTCATCCGTTTTGATTATGAATTACTCAATGATCAGGAAGAAGAGATGATCGAAAACTTTATCGATCAGCACATGAATGAAAGCAGAAATCATGATTTATGGGAAGCATTGAAGTGAGAAATCCATTATTGTCTAAAAAGTTAAAACGTACTGAAACACGTTTACTGATTATTGATGATAATCAAATTAGATATAACCAAATCCGTGATCTGCTGACCAGTAATGATTATCAGGTAGATGCCGTCCTGCTGGATGATCTGCAATCTTTTGAAAAACAATTAAATTTCAACTGGGATCTGATTATTTTTGGACGTGCCTACGACCTGAAATATGAACAGGCCTTAAGTTTGGTGCGCCTTTCGCAGCAGCCTAATCTGCCGATGATTTTGCTTAAACCGGATGATTATCAGGCTGAACAATATGCGCAATATATCCGTAAAGGGATCTATGACATTCTCAATTTTGACTACCTGGAACGCTTTTATGTGGGACTGGTTCGAGCATTGTCATTTAGCCGTTTGTCACAGTCTCAGCAACATTTAATGACTGAGCTGGAAACAGCACAAATTCAGGCACAATCTTTAGTAGACGACAGCAACCGTGCTGTTGCCACCATTCAGGAAGGGATTCACATTCAGGCCAATGCGGACTACCTGAAACTGTTTGGCTTGCAAAATGAAGATGAGATTATTGGTCTACCGCTTCTGGATCTGCTCCAGCCTTCAGATTTGAATGATTTTAAAACCCGTTTCAAAAAGATTTCTCAGGGTCAATTTGATTTAGGTCGAGTCGAGATTCAGTCTCTGAATCCGCATGTGTCCGCATCTAACCCATTAAAATTGGAATTCTTGCCTTCAACTGCTGAAGAAGATGCAGTGCAAATTAGCATTGATACCCAATCTAAAACAGTTTCTTCTGAGAAGACTCCTGGAAAACCAAGCGTTTTTCAGTCACTTAAACGTGAACTGAACAAGCAGTCTGCACCAGTGAATGCCTTGGTCACTTTCTCTTTAAGTGCATATGATCCGGAAGTTCTACAGTCTGACTGGACCACTTTTAATGGGTACTTTGATGCAGTCAAAGAATTCCTCAAGGAACAGACCCATATTCCCCTGTTTAAACTGGAATATGATGTCGTTGTCGGTCTGTTCCAGGCAGACTCTAAAGCAATTCTTGAATCCAAACTGATCAGTTTAAATGCCTTAAGCAAACCGCAACTCATTACAGTGGGACAAAAGTCATTCCCTCTAAATTTGCGCTTAGGCTATGTCACGCTTGAACAGGGTTTACAGGATGAAATGCACTGCAATACGCTGATTGGACAAGCATTCTCGACATCTTTACCTCAAGCAGAAGCTGTACCTGAATTTAAACTCGACATTCCAGCCTCACTGAGCAGTCCAAGCTCTTTAGATATGCCGAGTATAGACTTCAGTGTTGCTGAAACACCAGTTACCAGCTCAACAGTTGCAGCTGTCAGTCCAGCAGTCACCTCTATTCCTAACGCTACACCTTCTATTTTGAAAGCCTTAAGTGAATGTCTAGAACGTGGCGAGATCCATTTAAAGTATCAGCAACTCTATGATAAAGAAGATACGCGTTTATATACCTATGAAGTGACCAGTGGCTTTATTTTTGAGAATAAATGGCAGGATATCTCTAGCCTTTTAGAACTTCATGAAGATGATGAACTGTCCATTAAACTGGATCGCTGGATTCTGGTTGAGGCCAGTAAACAGCTACACAACTTTATTACCCAGTATCCTGATGCAAGCTTAATTGTCAATTTGAACCGTGCCGTGCTATTTAAAGACCGCACCTTCCCGGAATTTATTTCCAAGCTGATTACGATTATTCGCAGCAAAGTGAAGCACCCGCTAATCTTGCAATTCTCAGAAGAAGATATTTTACTGAATCAGCAAGATGCACAAAAATATCTACGCGTGCTGTATGAACATGGTGCGCTGATTGCACTTCGTGATTTTGGTCAATCCATGTACAGTCCAAATTTACTGCGCGAACTGGAACTGGATGGTGTCAGCTTACATTCGAGCTTAACCAATATGCTTAATAAAGACACCGAGATTGAGCAGTTACAGGAAAAAATCACCAGTTACAACGAAATTAAGCCACTCAATATCCTGATTCGTGAATTAAATGATATGACACTTTTCGCGAATGCCTGGAACGTGGATGCCCGCTTTATTCAGGGGAATTATTTCCAGAAAAAACTCGATCATTTGATTGATGTACAAGATCACTAAGATCTTGTACAAGCCTGCGCATTTAGGAAATCGAATGATAATTTTTTAAATTGCAGGCACAAAAAAAACGGGCTTAAAGCCCGTTTTTTCATTTTGGGTATTAACGTTTAACAGAACGTGACATACCAGCAAAACGTTGTTTGAACTTGTCGATACGACCGCCAGTGTCAACGTTCTTTTGCTTACCAGTGTAGAATGGGTGGCAAGCTGAACATACGTCTAGATAAAGAGTTTCTTTACCAAGAGCTGAACGAGTTTCGATTACGTTACCACATGAACAAGTAGCAACTAAAGTTTCATATTTTGGGTGAATATCGGCGCGCATCGTCGATTACTCCATTAGATTCAAGAAGGTTTAGCTGTCATCGCTATTGATCACTCTCAAATGAGGAAGCAGGAACATCGTTCATGCAGATCAACACCACAACAGACCATTCTTTTGGCCCACCGAGACGGATACCGTCAGAGCTAAGCACAACAAGTGGGCGTCATTATACGTGAAACGAATTCAATATGCGAATTATTCTTCAGCTTCTGATCCAGCCTCTTTGGCCCACAGATTGGCAATAATCCCGCAGACCATCAACTGAATCTGATGGAAAATCATGATCGGCAGGACAATCATGCCCAGCGGCTGGCCAATAAATAAAATTTGCGCCATCGGTACTCCACTGGCCAGGGTTTTTTTAGAACCACAAAAGAATGCCGTTTTCTGGTCAGCGCGGCTGAAGCCCAGCCAGCGTGGAATATAAAGTGATAATAACATCACAATGGTGAGTAACACCGAGCAAGCCAGCAATAGCAGCAACAAGGTACTCAGGCTCACTTCATTCCACAGACCAGCCACTACGGCGCTACTAAAAGCGCCATACACCACCAGTAAAATCGAGCCTTGATCGAAGACCTTGACGATTTTTGGCATTTTCATCATTTGTGGATAGATCCATGGACGCAGAATCTGTCCTAAAATAAACGGCACCAAGAGCAGCAGTGTAATCTGGATAATCGATGAAGTCGGATCAAAACCATGATCAGATTGACCGAGAATAAAAAATGCCACCAATAATGGGGTAATAAACATACCGATCAAATTGGAAAAAGAGGCGCTACATACCGCCCCGGCGACATTGCCATGAGCCACCGAAGTAAATGCGATCGAGGACTGCACAGTGGATGGCAGGAAACACATAAACAGGAAACCCCAATATAGTTCCTGTCCGAGCATCGGTAATAAAATCGGCTTGGCCAAAAGTCCGAGAATTGGAAACAAAGCAAAAGTTAGCGCAAAAACCAAAGTATGCAATTTCCAGTGCATAATGCCTTGCAGCACAGCTTCACGAGACAGTTTGGCGCCGTGCAGGAAAAACAGGATGGCGATCGCTCCTGTCGTCACCCAGCCAAAGACTTCAGCCGCCTGCCCCGAAACTGGCAACACACTGGCTAGCAAAACCATCACAAACAACAGTATCGTAAACCGATCCAATGCCAAGAACTTAAGCATATCCCTATAATCCCTCAGATTTTATTGTTTGATATAAAAATGCCCGGCTATCTTAACAGATGCCGGGCCCATGCTATGCACTCAGATTGATGTAATATTTTCATCTATACATGAATGCATTTCATATATCTCGCTACATCACACTTAGTTATTACGTGCATTGTTGTCTTGCTGGATCAGCTCGATCTTGTAGCCATCTGGATCTTCTACAAATGCAATTACAGTCACGCCACCTTTCATCGGACCGGCTTCACGCACCACATTACCGCCACGCGCTTTAATCTCTTCACACGCCTTGTAAGCATCATCAACTGCAATCGCGATATGACCATAAGCATTGCCCAGTTCATAGCTGTCTGTATCCCAGTTATGCGTCAATTCCAGTACGGTGTGATTTTCTTCATCGCCATAACCGACAAAAGCCAAGGTAAAACGGCCCTCTTCGTAATCACGCTTACGAAGCAAAGTCATGCCAAGTACTTCAGTATAGAACTTGAGAGATTGTTCTAAATTGCCTACACGTAACATGGTATGCAGCATGCGCATATTAATCATCCTTCTGTACAGATTGTTGTTGGTGTTCACCGAGCAGTTTTGCGACCCAAACCACCAGAATCAGGATCGGAATCCCGATTAGAGTAGTCATCAGGAAGAAATTCGGATAACCGATATTGGTGACTATAGTACCCGAATATCCGCCTAAAATCTTAGGGGTCAAAGTCATGAGTGAGCTAAAAATCGCATATTGAACAGCGGTAAAAGACACACTGGTCAAGCTCGACAAGAATGCAATAAACGCAGCACCAGCCAGCCCAGCAGCCAGATTGTCGACAATAATAGCAAAATAAAGCCACTTGTCGCTATAAGGTTTAATTACCTTACCACTGACTTCGACTGTATCTGAACTGCTGCCATCTACGACCGCTAAAGGCTGAATATCGAGATCTAGATTCTGGGTACTGGCCAAGTGATCATTGACCTGATAAACATGTATGGTTTGCTGTAGTGCTTGACCATCTTGCATCAGGACGGCACTGATAATATGTGCAGGTGACTGAATCAGTTGTTGTGCAGGAATCGCGGCAGTAAATACGCCTTCGCTTTCCAGTTTTGCATCAATATTCTGATCGTTGATTTGCAACACAATCTTTTGATTCTCTTGCAGTGCTTTACCGACATACTGGCCGCGCACTACAATGGTCTTGTCCTGTTCAGCTACAGTGAGGGTATTGTCACTGGTGATCGGCAGGATCTGTAACTGGGTGCTGCCCTGTTCTGCAGTCAAATACGGCATAATGACCTGCACTGGTGCTTGATTCGTATTATCTGTATTAAGATAAGCGGCTGTCACTTGCAGCTGTTTACTCTGCGCCAGCACTGCACTTGGGATATCCAGCTTCCAGTAACCTACTTCATCGGTCTCTGCCTGATAAACCTGATTACCGGCTTTAACTTCAACAGCTGCCAGTTTTTCACCCGACTTGACCAGTCCGATAAAAATCAGGTTAGTGGAACAGGCCAGCACGGCACCGACAAACATCAGTTTCATGATGTTCATCTTTTGGGCCAAGAGCCCACCAAGGAATCCCCCCACTAAAGAGAAAATCACCCCATAGACTTTAACCGCCTCGGCAATCTGTTCTTTACTGAAATTCAGGTCCTGATAGAACACATTGGAAATGACGCCGGCAATAATATCGGAGACCCGATAAAAACCAATCAGCAATAACAGCACCAAAGCCAGCTTTAAACCATACCGTTTAAAGAAGTCGGCAACCGGATTGACCCAAGTTTCGTAGGCCATCTGCTTGTTAACCGCACCCATTTTTACCAAGCTTGCCCCGATGACAAATGCGACGGCACCCGAGCCAATAAAGCGCAAAGCTTCAAAACAGAACAAGGCAAAGGTATCTTGAATGGCGAATTGTTCGGTGATACTGGCCACCAGATTGCCTGAATAGATATAGCTCAAGACAAAACTGATTACCGCCACAAAAAACACCGCAACTAAACGGAAATAATCACTGCGCACATAGTGTTTGCGTACCCGGTTAACCTGCGGCTCCCGAATGGACAGTGTGGTGATAATACCGACCAGCATGACAGCAGCCATCGCCAGATAGGTCCATTTCCAGGCATCATAGATATAGTTGCCTTTCGCAGTTCCCAAATAGGCCGCAAGAAACAAGGCACCAGCACCGGCCACAATCATCCCGATCCGGTAACCTGCATTATAGGTGGAAGCCAATACGGTCTGCATCTGGGTTTCCGCCAGCTCAATCCGGTAGGCATCAATCACAATATCCTGCGTTGCTGCGGAGAAACCAAGCAGGACAGCACCGAGCGCCATTTGCTGTAAATGTGTGGCACCCAAAGCCGGATCAGAAAAGGCCATAATGGAAATGGCACAGACAATCAGAATCTGCGCAATCAGCAACCATGCACGACGACGTCCCAGAGCCTTGGTCAGAAAAGGGACAGGAAGTTCATCAATGAGCGGTGCCCAGACGAATTTAAACGAATAGCCCAATGCGGCCCAGCTAAAGAAAGTTACTGCACTTTTGCTGATTCCGGCCTCACCTAACCATAAAGACAGACTGGAAAAAATCAGAAGAATCGGCACACCAGCCGAAAATCCCAAGAACAGCATGATCAATGCACGTCGATCTAAAAATGCTGTAAATGCGGATTTCCAACCCGTCGTTTGTGTTGTCATTGCTTTATTATTTTCCGCAGAAAAACCAATTGCTGCTATTCAATCCTGTAATAGCGTATCTTTCAACAAGATTTATATATTTATCACATTTCCGGTTTTTTATTTTCTGGCAAAAGCGACATGTTGGCTTGAATTTTTCAAGTAAATCTGTATACCTTAACTCTCATCAACGTAATATTTCGTTTTGGATTTTCAACAGTGACCCAGAGACTCGATCAAATTAATTCTTCTATTGCCAGCAACACCAGCACAACTCCACAAAAAATCCGCTCAGATTTACTTATCTCTGCATTTGAACAAAGCGAAATTAAAAATACTCTGGACCATACCCGGTTAACATCCACCCAGCTGACGCACATTCCAAACTTAGAAAAAATTCCTGCGTCAACCAAACGGATCAAGCCCCTGAATAACTTTTTGGGCCAAGATCGCGCACGCGCCTCAGTTGAGGCCGGGATTGCCCTGCCTTATTCCGGCTATAACATTTTTGCTGTCGGTACCGCAGGTCTCGGAAAACGCACCATGGTGAAGCGTTTGCTGCAACAGCACGCCAAAACTATGGAAACCCCGAATGACTGGGTGTACGTGAATAACTTTCAGAACCAGCGTCAGCCAATTGCACTAGAACTGCCCCCGGGTCATGGTCCAAAATTCCAAGCCATGTTGAATCAAAGCTGGCAAACGATTCTGAAACAGCTTGAGCGCCGTTTTACTGCAGAGACCTATCACAACCGCATCGAAATGATTCGCCAGGAAACGGGAGATGAGCAACAGCAGGCGCTGATCGAACTGACCAAAGAAGGTGCAGAACTGGATCTGAAGCTGATCTCTCGACATGATGAGCACTGTTTTGTACCTGTACATCTGATTGATGACAAATTGCAGGAAATGTCTCAGGAAGATCTGAATGCCTTAAGCAACAAAGATCGTGCCGAACTGGCGTCCAACATGCGCTATATGGATAAGAAACTGGAACGTCTGGGTTTGCACCTGGGTGATCTGGAAGATGATGCACGCGATCGCGTACAGATCCTGAACCGCGATATCGCCAAGCAGGTAGTCTTGCCGCGAGTCGAACAGATTCTGGCAAAATTCAAACATGTGGAAGGTCTGGAATATTACCTGAAATACTATGCCGAAGACATTATCAACAATGTCGAAATTGTGCTGGAACAGGAAGAAGATGACTTCACTCCGGCACTGTTCAGTCGCGTTCCGGCACGTTATCAGGCGAATGTGATTATTACGCACAAGCCGAACAGTGGTGCACCGGTGATCTTTGAAGATTTTCCAACGCATTACAACCTTTTGGGTCATGTGGAACAACTGACCCAAAATGGCACGATTACCACGGACTTTACCCTGATTCGTCCAGGTACATTGCATAAGGCTAACGGTGGCTTCCTGATGCTGGAAGCAGAACAATTGCTGGAACAGCCATATGCATGGCAAGGCTTGAAGCGCGCACTTAAATCGGGACATTTAAAACTGTCCTCGCTTGAGCATATGATCACCCTAACCGGCAGTATTTCAATCGAACCTGCTTCGATTCCATTGAATATCAAGGTCATCTTGCTGGCTGAGCCTGAGATCTATTATGAAATTTTAGAGCTTGAACCAGAGCTGGGCAGCATCTTTAAAATCCGTGCTGATTTTACCGATACATTACAACGTAATGACGACAACGAGCAGGCCTATATGCAGCTGATTGCCGACTATGTGCAATCGGATAAATTATTACCTTTTGACCGTTCTGCTTTGGCGGCATTGCTCACAGATTCCAGCCGTCAGGCCGAAGATCAAAGTTCATTGTCATTACATGCCCTGACGCTGGGTGATCTGATCCGTGAAGCACATCATCATGCCTTCCAGGCTGGCGACAAGATGGTGTCAGAAAAACATATCAATACTGCCCTGGATCATCGCAAATATCGTCTCGGCTATTTACGTGAACTGTATTGGCAAGATCTGACTCGTGGTACTCAACTGATCGAAACCCGCGGCCATCGTCTGGGCCAAATCAATGCCCTGTCCGTCATTCATTATGCTGATGTTGAATTTGGTCTGCCTTCACGACTGACTGCTTCGGTGTATCAAGGTGGTGGTGATATTCTGGATATCGAACGCAGTGTGGAACTCGGTGGCTCTTTACATGCTAAAGGCGTGTTGCTGATGTCGTCTTTCCTGAAAGCACATTTTGGTCGTGAACAGACCTTGCATTTCTCTGCTGCACTGGCCTTTGAACAAAGTTATGGTCAGGTCGATGGTGACAGTGCCACAGTCGCGGAACTGTCTGCCTTACTGTCGGCCATCAGTCAGTTACCGATTGATCAATCCTGGGCCATTACCGGTTCCATGAACCAGCTGGGACAAGTACAACCGGTAGGTGGTGTGAATGCCAAAATTGAAGGTTTCTTTGATGCTTGCAAGTTACAAGGTCTGACCGGAAAACAAGGTGTGATTATTCCGCGTCAAAATATGCAGCATCTGATGCTGCGTAAAGATGTCACCATTGTTGTGGAAGAAGGTCAGTTCCATATTCACGCGATTGATACCATTGATCAGGCGCTGGAAATTCTGATGGCGCGTCCTGTCGGCACCTTGGATAAAAAAGGTCGTTATAGCAAAAATTCAATCTATGCCGCAGTGATGGCACAGCTGGATTATTGGCAAGCGATTGAAGATGGTGCCGAGCTGGTCGAAGTGCCGAAGAAAAAGAAAAAAAAGAAGAAGAAAAAAGACAAGAAGCAAATCGTCGAGCCACAAACTGAAGTTGAAGCTGATGCTTCGACAGTTGAAAAGCCGGATGCAGCGACAGAGGATTAACTCTAACCTTGACCTAAGCAAAAGTAGAGATAAAAAAAAGCGCTTCTCAATGAAGCGCTTTTTCACATCTGAACTTAATTTAATACAAAATTAAGCATCAGCTGCCGGGCTATACTGTTCAACTAAAGGCTTTAATTCACCTTTTTGGAACATGTCGAGCATGATATCACTACCACCGATCAACTCACCATTGATCCAAAGCTGTGGAAATGTCGGCCAGTTGGCGATTTGTGGTAACATCGCGCGAATGTCCTGGTTTTCCAGAATGTTTACATAAGCAAACGGACGACCAATTTGACTGAGTGCTTCTACTGCACGTGCAGAAAAACCACATTGTGGAAATTGCGGTGTGCCTTTCATGTAAAGAAGTACTGCGTGTTTTGCAATTTGGTCACGAATTAACGCTTCGGTATCGCGTGCTTGTTCAGTCATTGATAAATCCTCAACTCATCTGTCTCGCATTATACCCAAATCCAGGCAAAACAGTATGTCTAAAGCAATAATTCCAATTTTATTTACAATTACCCTTTAAATCTGAGTGGGTTTTTGCTTATATAAGTTTTTCTTTCCACCTAACAGTTAAGAGTTAGTCATGAATAATATTACCCTCGCACCGGTACAAACTGATCAACCGTCTCATTTGATGCCTGTTTTTGGCCGTCAACCGATCAGCTTTGTCCGAGGACGAGGTGCATATCTTTATACCGAAGATGGTACAGAGTATTTAGATGCATTAACCGGAATTGCGGTATGCGGTTTGGGCCATGCGCATCCAGTCATTGCCGAAGCGATTGCTGAACAGGCAGCGACCCTGATTCATACCAGCAACCTGTTTGAAGTGCCTTGGCAAACCGCTGCCGCACAGAAACTGGCTGAAGTTGCAGGTATGGAAGAAGTATTTTTCTCCAACAGTGGCGCAGAATCAAATGAAGGTGCAATCAAAATTGCACGTAAATTTGGTCATATGCAAGGCATTGCATCGCCTAAAATCATTGTTGCCGACCAGTCTTTCCATGGTCGTACCATGGCCACCTTATCTGCTACAGGCAATAAAAAAGTGCAGGAAGGCTTTGGCCCACTGGTTGAAGGTTTTGTCCGTGTACCTTTTGGTGATATCGAAGCGATTGAAGAAGCGGCAATCAATCACCCGGATATCGTAGCGATTTTGGTTGAGCCTATTCAGGGTGAAGGCGGTGTCAATACCGCACCTCAAGGTTTCAGCTATTTAGAAGAAATTCGCCAAATCTGCAACCAGCATAACTGGCTGATGATGCTGGACGAAGTGCAAACTGGTAATGGCCGTACCGGTAAATACTTTGCTTATCAGCACACCAATATTATTCCGGATGTACTGACCACAGCCAAAGGCTTAGGAAATGGCTTCCCGATTGGTGCAGTCATGACCCAAGGTCGTGGCGTCGGTGTATTAACTGCTGGAAATCACGGTTCTACCTATAGCGGTACAGCACTGGGTTCGCGTGTGGTCTATACCATTCTCGATATTATGCGAAAAGAAAATATCGTCGCGAATGCTGCTGAAAAAGGTGCTTATATCGTTGACCAGCTACGCAACAAACTGGCAGATCAAAATGTCATCGTACGTGGTTTTGGTCTGATGATCGGGATTGAATTACCAAAAGAA
This sequence comes from Acinetobacter sp. L-24, assembly GCF_056857555.1. The sequence continues at coordinate 81,429 of NZ_JBSXNI010000037.1, forward strand.
TGCGGTGATCTGGTTGCGATTGCACGCGATGAATACAAGATGATTATCAATGTCACTGCAGGCAATGTCGTTCGTCTGTTGCCTACCCTGAATATTACCCAGGAGCAGGCAGACCAGTTGATCGAACGTCTGGTGAAAATGATCAAAGCTTATTTGGCATAAAGCCCTAGCCTAAAAATTAAAAAAGTCGCTCTAAAGCGGCTTTTTTATTATTCTGCATTCTATGATGCGTTTTGTAACATACGTCCGCCAGAGATCTGGCTAAAATATTGTTTCAAGGTATCAAGACAACGAAGAATTTTTGTCGGTTGTTGTTCACGTTTCGGAATAACCGCATACAGTGTAATCGGTGGCAGTCTCCATTCAGGCAGAACTTCAACTAAAGTACCGTTAAGCAAATCCTTTTTAGCATCAAGATATAAAACCTTGGCAATCCCATTGCCCTGCAAGCACATCGATTTTGCAACCAAACCGTTATTGGTACTGAAACGGGATTTCAGTTCAAACTCGGCTTTTTCTGCAGTATTCACATGTTGAAAATGATAATACTGATGGTTTTTAAGATGCGTTAAAGGTAAGACCTCATGATTTTTAAGATCATCAGGTCTCGAAATAATGGTGCTTTGATTAATATAACTCGGTGTCGCCACCAGAATTTGCTCAATCTGCATCAATGGCACAACCTGAAGATTATGCTCATCATTTTTCTGTTCAAATCTTAGGGCGATATCAACCCGCCCATCCAACAAATCAACCTCATGATTGTTTGTTTCTAAATGTACTGCCAAGCCACGATGTGCAGCCATCCAATGAGAAAGTGCAGGAATCACATGATTCGCGCATAATTCTGGCAAAGAAACGATACGCAGCTCACCCACAAGATCATCACGTAACTCATTGATCCGGACTTTACCGCGTTCAGCAGCAGATAACATTTCTTGACAGCTATGGAAAAAAGCTTGTCCCGCTTCGGTCAGACTTAATTTTCTCGTAGAACGGTTTAGAAGTACGACTTCCATATCGTGTTCTAATGAGCGAATTTGTTGACTGACGGCGCTGGTCGTAATCCCTAATTCACGGGCAGCACCGCTGAACGAGTTTTTTTCCACAACGCAAGCAAAGACACCCATTGCTCGAAGTTGATCTAACATAAATTTCCCTCTAAACTTATGAGGTGCTCCATCATTTGATAAAAGCAACTTATTGTATTATACGGCGAAATTTACACTTTGCATTATTTATTTAATTGTTTGGTAAAACTGCAGTAGGATTAATAGGTTTGCCGTCTAAACGCACCTGAAACTCAAGCATGGTGCGGGTTGTACCAGTCGACCCCATTTCTGCAATTTTTTGACCAGCCGTTACATTTTGGCCACTTTTTACGTTCAATTTACTGTTATGTGCATAAGCCGTGATATAGCCATTGATATGCTTTACCAACACCAGATTGCCATATTCTTTCAGACCATCAGCGGCATACACCACCTGCCCGTCTGCTGCGGCAAATACCGGATCGCCGACATTGCCACTATAGCGGGTGCCCTTGATATTAGAAGCTAAATTGTATTGCTGAAGAATCGCGCCATTCGATGGTTTTACCCAACGTAAACCTGCTGCCGTAGATACTGGCGTTACCGGTGCAGATGTACTGACACGTGGTGTGGTTTGTACTGTCGTTGCTGGCGTAACCGGTGCCGGTGTAGGCACTGCAATTGTTTGACGCTGGATTGGCGCTGCCTGAGTCATAGCCTGAGTACTGGTGCTACGGCGCGCAGTATTGCTTTTCAGGCGGATCGATTGTCCGACATAAATCCGGTAAGGTGCACTGATGTCATTCATCTCTGCAACACTGATATAGTTCAGTCCATAACGTGCTGCAATCCCACTCAATGTATCTCCTGAACGCACCGTATAGAAATCAGGAGCTGTTGCATAACGCGTTGCATTATTCACCTGGGGTTTGGTGGCACAACCGGTAATTACTCCTGTAGAAATAACAACGGTCGATAAAACGAGGGTTTTAATCAGGGTTGCAGGCGAAGCTACGACACATTTCGGTAACACCAAGAACATTATCTTCCTCTCTAATGCTATACGGTTGCAAAATTCCGTTAAGATTAGCAAAGTTTTACGGCAATATACTTGCAATCGCGAGTTTTTCACAAAGTTATAACACTAAGGACGCATTTTCTGCCAATTGTGTTTGTAAATTCCGCAGACTCTCATAATTGGTAGCATCCATCTGAATCGGGGTAATACTGACATAGCCATTGGCGACCGCAGAGAAGTCCGAATCAATTTCGTTAAATCCTGGCTTAGGGTCTGCGACTGCTTCTCCTGAGAGTCCAATCCAGAATACCTGACGACCACGCGGATCTATATGACTCGTCACCGGTTTAGACTGACGGCGGCGACTTTGATATGTCACTTTTTCACCCTGCAATTCAGTTACATCTGGAATATTGATATTAAAAATATGTCGCTCAGGCAGAATAGGCAAACCACGAGCAATAAAATCATGCACCCATTCGGCGGCCAACTGATAATCCTGAGGCTGCTGATAGCCACGTACATTCGGCCCACTCAGTGATACGGCAATCGCAGGATGTTTAGTTAAACGACCTTCAAAGGCCGCCCCGACTGTACCGGAATACAAGATATCATCTCCCAGATTTGCGCCGCTATTTATCCCGCTAACCACCAGGTCAAATTCAAAATCAAATAGCCCGTTCATAGCCAAGTAAACGCAATCTGCCGGCGTCCCATTAACCGCCCAGACATCAGGAGAAATCTGGATTGGGCGTAAAGGGCGGTCCAAAGTTAAGGCACTAGAAAAGCCACTGCGTTCACTTTCCGGTGCCACAATCACCACTCGCCCCAAAGGCTTTAGCGCTTGCGCCAAAGCCTGAATACCGGGTGCAAACACCCCATCATCATTTGAAACTAAAATATTCACTAAAAAATCTCGTTACGCTAAAAAATGACTGACTAGGACATTTCATTGTATTAGTGCAGGAATTATATATATTTATTGCTCGACATCCATCTTTATAATATGTGGCTCAAGATGATTAAAAAATTCTCTTTATTTAGCGCTCTCACTTTAAGCTTGGCAGCATTTATTTCCCCTTCAGTCATGGCAAACGATCTGACTGTTGAAGAAAACAATACCATTGTAAAAGAAGATATTGCATCAGCACAGGTTATGGCTGAAGTTTGCCCGGCAATCATTGGTCAAAATCCAAAATTTAACAGCACCGTTGAACAATTGATCCAGTCTTATCTTGCAGACTACTCAGATAAAGGCATGAGCTATCAAAAGCTACAGGCAGACAGTGAATATAAATCTTTACTTGAAGAAGCACGTCAGGGTGCAAAGCAAACCAGCTCAGACGAGCAGAAAACTGTCTGTGAAGAAATGCTGAACTACCAAGGCTAAGCCAGCTAAATTTTCAAATAAGACGGTGTAAACATCGTCTTATTTTCTCTTACAGATTTATTCATAATTCTACAGCTTCGCTACATTTTCCCACTTTTCAATTTCAAAAATAAGTTTAAGCTAGGCAAATTATTGTTCTAAATCCATTTTTTGAGTTTTCAATGAAAAATCCAATATTCCAAGCTTTAACATTCTGCGCAATTTCTGCCGCCACTCTTTTGGGAACTTCTGCATTTGCAGCCGATGAAAACATTAATGTTACCCCAACTCAGCAAGTGACCAAACAGGAACTGGCAGCCATTTATGTTCTTTCAGAAATCTGTCCAAGCATGGTCAAAGACAAGTCACAGTTTAATCAGGGTTATACCAAGCTGGTGACTGAGTATATGCCGGGCCAGCGTAATCCGGTTGAAAGCTTAAACCAGATGGCTAAACAGAACGATTTCCGCAATATTCTGGCCGAAGCACAATCGGATGCCAAGAAAGCCGGCAAGAAAAAAAATCAGGTGATTTGTAATGAATTAACCACCTATAACAATTAAGCTGCTTTTCTGCCGATAACTTACAATACTTTTGAAATAAGACCGGGTTTCCCATAGAAGTCAGCCTAGCTTTGTCCTAAAATGCTAGGCTCTTCGTGCTTACATCAAGATATAGGAACCCACTAGAAATGACCCAAAAAACTGCCCTTGCTGCATTATTATTAGTTCCTAGTTTTAGCTTTGCAGCAACTGTCCTATCTGCACCACCAGAATTGAATAATAAATCCTACGTGCTAATGGACTACGAGACAGGGCAACTTCTCGCTTCAAAAAATGAAAATGAAAAATTAGCCCCTGCTTCAATGACCAAGATGATGACCAGTTACATCATCGAACAAAAACTATTGAGCGGTGAACTCACTGAAGATGAACAAGTGCGCATGAACGAGTCAGCATGGTGTCGCGGCAGTAGCGCGGAATCATGTATGTATGTACCTTTAAATGGTACGGCAACTGCACTTGAAATGCTTCGCGGGATTATTATTCAATCAGGGAATGATGCATCGAAAGCCATGGCTGAACATATTGCAGGGAACGAGGGTACCTTTGCACATATGATGAACCAAGAAGCTAAACGTATTGGCATGACCAATACCAGCTTTATCAATTCAACCGGTATGCCGGCTGAAGGTCATTATTCAACTGCCAAAGATATGGCAACGCTGGCACAACACATCATTAAAGACAGTTCTAAGTATTATCCGATTTATGCGGAAAAAGAATTTACCTTTAATGGCATCAAACAAGGTAACCGTAATGCCCTGCTATATACTGACCCGAGTGTAGATGGTTTAAAAACTGGCCATACTGATGAAGCTGGTTATTGTTTGACCACCTCTTCAAAACGTGGACCTACACGTTTGATTTCAGTGATTTTTGGTGCACCAACCATGCAGGAACGTGCGACACAAACACGTGAATTGTTGGCTTGGGGTTATGCAAACTTCGAAACCAAAAATGTTCAACCTGCCAAACAGGTACTTGCCAAAGCCAAAGTTTGGTTTGGTAAGGAAGATGAGGTTCAGATCGGTCTTGCGGAAAACTTTAACGTGACCATGCCAAAAGGTCAGGCTAATGCGATTAAAACCCAGCTGGTGGTTCAACCTAAACTGACTGCACCTTTACAGCCTGGTCAGGTCGTAGGTAAATACGTAGCGACTCTGGATGGTAAAGTAATTTCAGAAAAACCATTGGTGGCTTTAAACGCGGTTGAAGAAGCTGGTTTCTTCGCACGTATGCTCGACCACATTAAACAGTTCTTCTCAAACTTGTTCTAAGTTTAAATAAACTGTTTTAGTCCCGGACTAAGACCAAAGCACTCATTCAGATGGGTGCTTTTTATTTTATACTATGTACATGATCCTTAAAATTTTAATGAGCAGATCACCATGAGCCAAAACATTCGTTCTTATTTAGACACGACTCCAGAAATTGATAAATCGTGTTATATCGATCCGATGGGAATCGTGGTCGGCGATGTGGTCTTGGCTGAAAATGTTTCTGTCTGGCCTTTTGCCGTGATTCGTGGTGATGTTAATTCAATCCGGATTGGTAAAAATTCGAATGTTCAGGATCATGCCATGTTGCATGTCAGTCATAAAAAAGCCGATAAACCGAATGGTTCGCCTTTGATCATTGGTGAAGATGTCACGATTGGCCATCATGTGACATTGCATGGTTGTACGATTGGTAATCGTGTACTAATTGGGATTAACAGCATTATTCTGGATGATGTCATCATTCTGAATGATGTGATGATTGGTGCAGGTACGCTAGTTCCACCGGGTAAAGTTTTGGAAAGTGGCTGGCTCTATGTTGGTAGCCCGGCAAAAAAAGCACGTCCGCTCACTGAAAAAGAAATGGCATTCTTGTCTTATTCTGCGCAGAATTATGTGAAAGTCTCTCGAAATTATCTTGGGTAAATCAAAATAAACAGATCTCTTTATTTTAATCCTTTGGTTTAATTCTTGCTTTAAAACAAGCATAACTCGAAGGATTAAAATGTTTATTGCGGTTTACCGTTTCAAAATTAAACCAGCGACAAAGGAAGCTTTCATTCAGGCATGGAAAACTCATATGGAGGGCATTTATCTGGTTTTAGGTTCTCTCGGCTCTCGCCTGCATAAAGAAGAAAAGACTGGTGATTATATTGGTTATGCTCAATGACCAAACAAAACACATTGAGAAAATGCCGACTTTAACCACCTCAATTCAGAAGAATATTTAAAGTATAAAAAAGCAGGTGAAGTGATGTGTAAGACTATTATTTCAAGCGATACTATTTTGGAATTAGATGTCGAAGCAAATTATTTACAATCAAGAACGTTTCTTTTTGAATAATTTTTAAAGAGAGGCATATTTTAATTCTACTTATCAGACATGAACATGATAAAAAATATTTCTAAAGTGTTTACTGCCTATATTATTTAATATGACGAATTTAAAAAAATCAAATGGATCAATACGTAATATGTTGAGGCTATTTGTTCCTACATTTATGTCTGTGATAATTGAGTTAATATAAACATTTAAAAAATTATTAATTTACTAGCTTCTTTTAATATAAGGCCAGTATTAGAGTCTTTTCATGCTTTTTACAGGATAAATTCCGGGAAATTTCAAAAATGGAATAAATCCTCTCTCCAAGTAACATCTCAACTTAATATCTAAATACTTGTTCAAACATAGGGACTAAAAATTTATTGCCATATTCACTCAAATGGTCATCATCATAATACAAAGGACGAGCATTTTTTGAACCATAACAATATTCTGTATCACATAAATAAGGCAGAGGATTCAAGATTTTCACTCCACAGCGCTGAGCTGCTTCATCCTGAGCATCCCAAACAATTTTATGCCGTTTATGATATTCAGAAAGTGAAAGCTTCATATCTTCCACAGCACCATGTATAACCAGCTTATGCGAAATGGTCTTGGGAATATCTATTCCGAACTCTGGTATTGGTCGCATTAAATAAACCGGTCGGTCTTTTGCCAAACGACATGCTGTATCAACTAAAACTTGGGAAAATTCCTTTATAAACTGCCTATCCTCATTATAAAGATATTTTTTACTGAAGTAGACTGGTGCTAGTTTAGACCGTTCCGATTGGTCAGGCTCATTCACACCTTTTACATACTCTGAAGTACGACTGACCAAAACTAGCGGAATATTAGGATATTTTTTTAATTCTTCATTTGCCCATTGATTTAGAAGATCACATGAATCCGCACTGTACTCTTTATGATCTATATATCGAATGCCATCCAGTGTAGGACAGCTATCCATAAACCAGGAAATCACACCTGAGTTAAAGTGAGAGGCTGCTGTACCCAAAGAACTTGCTATTGCTGATGCATGACTATCCCCCATTAAAATTGCTAAAATTTTTTCTTTTCCGTACACACAACTCGGCGACCCTATTTTGTCATGAGAGGCATTACACTCTTCACGCCTAGGATCTATATCCCATGTTTCTGCAGCAGCAATCTCTACAATTTTAGGTAATCGAATTTCTTCAAATGGAAGTAGTTTGGCACTGATCGCGATTGCAGATAAACTCGCAAGCAAACCAAAACTAAAGATGACTAGAGCTTGTCTGGAAAGACGAAATTTCGTTAAAAATTGGCGTGAGGGTATTTCAACCAGTAAATAGGAAAGATGCCCCAGTATCAGACTAAGCACCAAACCAAATAGTATCCAGTTTAAATCATCTTGCACACTACCAAAATACAAGCCAACCACAACCGGCCAATGCCACAAGTAAATCGAATATGAACGATCTCCCAACCATTGTGCAACAGGGTGCGTGGTTAACATGGAGTCTTCCTGTTGTGACAATATAACCAGTACTGTACCCAGTACTGGTAACGCCGCCCAAGCAGAAGGCCAAACTAACCCCTTATGAATGATCAACATGGCCAATAACAATAAAAAACATCCCGCTACAAAGTACACCTTGGCAAATCTTTGTAATTGTGGAAATTCTTTCGCAGCTAAATAAACCAACCCACCAGCAACGAACTCCCAGCCTCGAACAGGCAATAAATAAAAGGAAGCTACGGGTTTCGAATGAGATATCGCGATGCTTAAAAGGAGAGATCCCAGAAATGCAAAACATAATCCGTATAATAAGGTACGGCGTTCCGATTTAATTTTTGTCAGTAGTAACAAGTAAATAGGTAATAATAGATAAAATTGAAACTCAATACCCAATGTCCATGTATGTAATAACCACTTTTCATGAGCAGTGCCATCAAAGTAATTAGAAGTACGCCAGTAATAAAGATTAGAGTTAAAAGACAGAGCACTACTCGATTGCGTACCCAAAAACATATAGTCAGGTAAGGGTAACCAAAACCACCCTAAAACCAGCAAAATAATAATAAGTATCATCAGGGCAGGAAAAATCCGTCTTATCCGTGCCATATAAAAATCAAATAATTTGAAGCTGTTTTTTTCAAGACTGCTGCAAATGATTGCTGTCATCAGGAATCCTGAAATGACAAAAAATATATCTACACCCAAAAAGCCTGCATTAAACCCTGGAACTTTGAAGTGAAAAAACAAGACCATTAATACCGCATAGGCACGCAGTCCATTGATATCTAATCGAAAACCAATATTTGAATTTGGCGGTGTCATCATGTCAACCTGCTCAAAATATTTTTTTAATGTTGGGTTTATAAGTTTATTTTTTGATGCATGATGAAGAAAACTTTGCATTAAATCAGAATGCAGTTAAAAAATTAGACAATACTAGAAGGTTTATAATATCTCTTAACTTTTTAATTATATTCGGTTATTTTTCTTCTTTTTTAAAAATTGATTGATATTTACTCAACCTTCTTATCTTCAAACTTGTCTTGTTTGAAGTCAATAGGCTAGACACATAACTCTATAAAAATATTTGTAGGCATCATTCAGAATACTTTTAAGACCAACATCATCACTTATCTAGCTAATTTAGGCTTTTTCGTCGTGCTATAAAGGGTATAACTATCTGATATATCAACTTTCAGTTATAGTCCTCATTACTTTAAATAATTGTTTTGGAAATCAAGCTTCTGATCCCCATCAGCATTTCTCCAAGTCCTGAAAAAATATTAACAGCCCCGCTATACTATTTTTATGTGCGTTTTCCCAGTTCTAAAATGATCACTTCAGCATTTATTTTCTCTGTAATTCATTAACCCCAAATACCATGATTATCATTGGTTGATTATTCATTAATGCATTAAGTCGCTTAAAGAAACCTGCTCTCAACATAGCCACACACCCTAAAATTTTATACAATAGTGCATCCTTTTCCATGGTGCTGCTTTATGACTGCTTGGACTGCTCATGTCACTGTCGCAACTGTCGTTGAAAAAGACGGAAAATTACTGTTTGTAGAAGAACATACAGAAGGTGTGACACACACGGTATTTAATCAGCCTGCGGGTCATATCGAATGTGGCGAAACTATTATTGAAGCTGCCATTCGCGAAACCATGGAAGAAACCGGACATACAGTGAGTATTGAATCACTGCTAGGTATTTATACTTATACCCCACCGATGTTCCCGGATCGGACATATTTTCGTTTCTGCTTTTTAGCCAAATCCATTGACTATGACCCCAATGCCACTTTAGATACAGATATTGTCGGCGCGGTCTGGATGACGCTCGATGAACTGATTGAATCTGCTCGTGCACGTAGTCCATTAGTGATTAAAGCCGTACAAGATGCACTTTCAGGTCAAAAATACCCTTTATCGCTCATTTACGAGCACCAAAATTCTCCCTTAATTTCAAATTTGGATGCCTAATCCTATGCAACAACGTGTCATCGTCGGTATGTCAGGTGGTGTAGATTCATCTGTTTCTGCTGCCCTTTTACTTCAACAAGGTTATCAGGTTGAAGGTCTTTTCATGAAAAACTGGGAAGAAGATGACGGCACAGAATATTGCACGGCGATGGATGACCTTGCCGATGCTCAGGCCGTTTGCGACAAAATCGGAATTAAGCTGCATACTGCGAACTTTGCCATGGAATATTGGGATCGCGTATTCGAGCATTTCCTGGCGGAATATGCGGCTGGCCGTACGCCAAACCCAGACATTTTATGTAATAAAGAAATTAAATTCCGTGCCTTCTTAGATCACGCGATTAACCTAGGTGCAGACTTTATTGCAACAGGTCATTATTGCCGTCGTGGTGAAACCATGACCAATTCACGTGGTGAAGAATATGCACCGCTACTGCGTGGTGTAGACAATAACAAAGACCAGACCTATTTCCTGCATGCGGTTCATGGTCGTGAAATTAACAAGACCCTGTTCCCTGTTGGTGAAATTGAAAAGCCACAAGTCCGTAAAATTGCAGAAGAATTAGATCTGGTCACGGCCAAGAAAAAAGACTCGACTGGCATCTGTTTCATTGGTGAACGTCGATTTAATGACTTCTTGAAGCAATATTTACCTGCTCAACCCGGAAAAATCGTACTGGAAGACGGTAAAGAGGTTGGTGATCATCACGGCTTAATGTACTATACGCTCGGTCAACGCGGTGGTATTGGTATTGGCGGTATGAAAGGCGTCGCTGAAGGCGCCTGGTTCGTATTGCATAAAGATATCGAAGGCAATCGTCTGGTGGTCGGCCAAGGCCATGAACACCCACTGATGCAAAGCACCATACTTTGGAGTGAGGCGATTGACTGGGTGGCAGGTGAGCAAGATATTCCTGAAACAGGTTTCCGCTGTACAGCCAAAACCCGTTACCGTCAGACTGATCAAGCATGTACTGTGTATCAAGATTCAGAATCACCGAATGGTGTTCGTGTTGAGTTTGATGAACCTCAACGTGCAGTGACCCCAGGTCAAAGCGTGGTGTTCTATTCAGGTGAAGTTTGTTTAGGAGGTGGTGTGATTCATCATACCAATGCACCTAAACCTGATTTTATAAAAGGATGAATTCGGCATGACGGAGTTACCATTTCAACCAGCCACAACGTTGAATACTCGTCAAAATCGTGCTTTGGCATTAGCGGGTGTGTTTCAGGCCACCCAGCTAACCCATATGACTGCATTGACGGGGCAGCAAAGTATTGGTGAAAGTGGTAACTTTTATTTTGAACAGTTGATTAGAGCCAGTCTTAATATCCGTCCCGGCAGCAATCAGAATGCCCAGACACTCGACTTTTTTAATCAGCTGGCCGATATTTCCTTAGGTTTAAAAACATTAGAAAGCAGCATTATTCAACCCTTCAATACTTCACCCAAATCCAGAATTCCAAAACTTTCCAGCACTAAACTTCCCATGAGCTATGCGATGGCACTTCTTCAGTTAGAAAAGAAGGTCTATAGCAACCCCAAATTTGTTGAAATTATTGAACAGTCTCAACAGAAAATTCTCAGACAGCTCTCCTTCTTCGATAATAATTACCTGCACCCCAGCATCATTGCCAACCTTGCTCAAACCTATGTCGATACGGCCGGACAGATTAATCCGCGTATTATGGTACGTGGCAATGCCGAAGCCTTTAAAGATGCCGGACACACCAACCGCATTCGTGCGTCCTTATTTACCGGTTTGCAAATGGCGCATCTGTGGCGTCAGCTCGGTGGCAGCTCTTGGGGTATGGTATTTGGCAAACGCAAGTTGCTACAAGATATTCAGAATCTAGCGCGTTTACAGTTTCAGGTGGTTTAACTGATGCTGCACGTGTTTTGTTTTACGTTTAATTCCAAAATCTAAGGAATCGATATGAACGCTTTAACTGCACTTTCTCCATTAGATGGACGTTACGCGAGCAAATGTGATGCTCTACGTCCCTTTCTTTCTGAGTTTGGTTTAATCCATGCTCGTGTGACTGTTGAAGTGCGTTGGTTACAAGCGCTTGCAAACCACCCGGAAATTACTGAAGTACCGGCGTTTTCAGGCGAAACTAATGCAGCGCTTGATGCGATTGTGAGCGATTTTTCTGAAGATGATGCCAATCGCATCAAAGAGATCGAACGCACCACTAACCACGACGTTAAAGCGGTTGAGTATTTCCTGAAAGAAAAAATCGCTGGTATCGAAGAACTTAAAAATGCCGGTGAATTCATTCACTTTGCATGTACGTCTGAAGATATTAACAATCTGTCACATGCCTTGATGCTGAAAAGCGGTCGTGATGTACTAGTTGCATCTATGCAGCAAATCATTGATTCAATCGTTGCGCTTTCTGAAAAGCATGCAGACCAGCCAATGTTGTCTCGTACTCATGGTCAAACTGCAAGCCCGACGACTTTGGGTAAAGAAATGGCAAACGTGGCTTACCGTCTTGCACGTCAAATCAAACAGTTTAAAAATGTTGAGCTACTGGGCAAAATCAATGGTGCAGTCGGTAACTACAATGCGCACTACTCTGCTTACCCAGACATCAACTGGCCTGCGCATTCACGAGCATTTGTAGAGTCTCTGGGTCTAGACTTCAACCCGTACACCACTCAAATCGAGCCACACGATTATATGGCTGAATTGTTTGATGCGCTGCGTCGTTTCAACACTATTCTGATCGATTTTAACCGTGATGTTTGGGGCTATATCTCTCTTGGTTTCTTCAAGCAAAAACTGAAAGAAGGCGAAGTTGGTTCTTCAACCATGCCGCACAAAGTTAACCCGATCGACTTTGAAAACTCTGAAGGTAACTTGGGTATTGCAAATGCTGTACTTGCACACCTTGGTGAAAAACTGCCAATTTCTCGTTGGCAGCGTGACCTGACTGACTCTACTGTGCTTCGTAACATGGGTGTTGGTTTTGCGCAAAGCTTAATTGCTTTTGAAGCTTGCTCTAAAGGTATTGGTAAACTTGAGTTGAATACTGCGCGTATCAATGAAGATTTAGACAATGCGCAAGAAGTATTGGCTGAGCCTATTCAAACTGTAATGCGTCGTTACAACGTTGAAAAACCGTACGAAAAATTAAAAGCCCTGACTCGTGGTCAAGCCATGACTCGCGACATGATGGTAGATTTCGTAAACGGTAACGAGTTAGAAGCTGTTCCTGCTGCTGACCGTGCGCGTTTAGCGGAAATGACCCCTGCATCATATACAGGTAATGCTGCTGACCAGGCCAAACAAGTGGCTGAGCTGATTAAAAAAATCTAATTTGCAATAAGACGAAAAGGCGAAGCTCAGGCTTCGCCTTTTTATTTATAATGTGTTTTATTTTAAAAAAGATATTTCATAATAACGACATGATTGATCATCGACTTTCCGCCAAACATTATCTGAGCTTGGGCATTTTAATTCTGGCGATTTTGCTTGCCAGTATTCGTCCTTTAGAACTGGAAGCTTATCTCTTGCATCAGGCAGGCACAGTTTTCATGATCATCATGCTGCTCATCTGCCTGTATAAAATCGGCCTGAATTTTTTAAGTTTTAATTTATATATTCTTTTTTTGATTGTTCATGTGATTGCTGCGCACTATCTGTATTCTTATGTGCCTTATAACCAATGGATCGAGCAGATTTTTGGCTTTAATCTGAATGAAGTGATGCACTGGTCACGCAATATGTTCGACCGATTTGTCCATCTGGCCTACGGATTATTACTTTATCCAATTTTCCATCGCCTGTTTCAGGTCTGGTTACCACAGCAAAAACCCGTGGTCATTTTCCTGCTGGTGATTCAGTTTGTGGTGGCCAGCAGTATGATCTATGAGTGGCTGGAATGGCTGATTGCGATTGGTTTATCTCCTGAAGAAGCTGAAAACTATAATGGACAACAAGGTGATATGTGGGATGCGCACAAAGACATCTTGCTTGCTACGATTGGCGCGGCGATAATAGGCGGGCTGCAATTGATACCGAAAAATCAAAAAAGCTCATCGAAGTGAGCTTTTAAAATCACAATCTAATAGCTGAATTAAAGTTTTGGATCACGCATTTAATTACATTCATATCTTCAATTATGAATGTGGGCAATATCGCATCCAATCATCCTTCATTTTTTGCAGTTCATTCCCCGTCAACATCTCACTGTAATAAATGAAATAGGTTGCATCAGGATATTGAATCTCATGACGGAGCATTATGCCACGCAGTGACACAGATAACTCCTCAGGAAAATCATCCTCTAAATAAAGTTCTTCAAATTCATAATTAAAATAACAATTTTGCGTCGCAAGAAATGCTTCAGCTATAGCCATGTTTCTGCTCTAACAATAAAATATGCTTTATTTTATCTGATTAGTTTCAGTGATGGTTTACATTTCATTCGGTTCAATCCATTGAACAAACTTAGATTCTGACAAATGTGGATATTTGAACTTATCTAGATATTCAAAGCAGGCCTTTTGGCCTTGAGGGATTTTATCCAGATGCTTATCGAAGAATAAATGCCGACTATATTGAGCGCCATCAAAGCGAATACTCACACGTTCAAATTCGTTACCACCTCGAACTTTATGCATCTGATAAAACTGCACAACGCCACATTCTTTCGATGGAATAACAGGTGGATCATTGGGCTTTAGAAAGCTATACAGCAGAAAGATACAAACGCCGGGTAGAAAACTCAGCCAAAACAAAACCTTCTTAGAATTATCCTGAGTTAATTTTGCTTCAGAATAAAGCATACATAACATCGGAATAAATACGATACTAAAAAACCCAAGCAACAAAATAAACGTGAGCATATGAGCCTAGACTCAATCAGAGTACTCCACTTATATCACAACAATATGATTTCAAAAAATAAAAAAGCCCACCGAAGTGAGCTTTAAAATTCATTCAAGATCAATTGGATTAAAGTTTTGGATCACGTATTTGCACCAGATTTGCGTTTGCTTTACTTAAGCTTTCCATAACGTTATTCATGACAGTGGGTATCAGTGAATCAGCAATTTGCGCTGCTTGCAGGCCGAGTTTTTCACCCAAAGTTGGTTTCTTGCGGGTCTGGATGGAATAGATATCATGTTGGGTCAACAAGTTGAGCAGGTATTCATCTGAGGTTTGCAGTTTATCCACCAGATTTAGATCCAGCGCATCCCGACCATACCAATGCTCACCAGTGGCCACTTTTTCAATATTCAGCTGCGGGCGATACTTCTCAACGAAATGTTTGAATAAAGCATGGGTTTGCTGTAGTTCTTCTTCAAACTTAGCCTTACCCTCTTCGGTATTTTCACCAAACATAGTCACGGTACGTTTGTACTGTCCAGCGGTATAGAGTTCAAAGTCGATTTTATTGTCTTTCAGTAGGCGGTTAAAGTTGGGGACTTGAGCAACCACACCAATTGAACCAACAATCGCGAATGGTGCAGAAATAATCTCATTGGCAATACACGCCATCATATAACCGCCACTAGCGGCTACTTTATCGACACAGATGGTCAGATGAAAACCTGCCTCGCGTAAACGTACCAGTTGAGCTGCTGCAAGTCCATAACCATGGACCATGCCCCCCGGACTTTCCAGACGCACTACAACGCGGTCACGACCTGCTTTGGCTGTGGCCAGAATCAGAGTGATTTCTTCACGTAAGCCTTCTACCGCAGAAGCAGCCATATCACCTTTAAAATCGAGCACATAGATTTTTTGATTGGTTTTCTTACGTGCACGCGCTTCTTTTGACAGTTGTTGCGATAACTGTAAAAGTTCCAGTTTAGAGCCAGTAGTTTGCGCTATTTTTTTTCGTTGTTCATTGATACGCGCATTGAGATGACTAATACGGATTTCAGCGGACAGTTTCGGAGTATGAAATAACATAAAAAATCTATTCTCTATTTAATTCGGATTTATTCCTTTAGATTAGGTCAATTTCGGTTTTTTTCAACTTTATTTCGAGAATTATTACGATTATCACCATCTATTTCACCTATAAAAAAAGAGCCTTACGGCTCTTATTCTAGAGATCGGATTAACCGAAACGCCCTGTAATATAGGCTTCAGTCAACTGATGATCCGGCTGGGTAAAGACTTTTTCAGTCGAGTTGACTTCTATCAGATCACCCAAATGGAAATACGCAGTACGATCCGATACACGTGCTGCCTGTTGCATGGAGTGAGTTACGATCGCGATGGTATATTGCGTAGATAGCTCAGAAATCAGCTCTTCCACTTTGGCGGTTGCAATGGGATCGAGTGCCGAACACGGTTCATCCATCAAAATTACTTCTGGACTGACTGCGATCGTACGCGCGATACACAGACGTTGCTGCTGACCACCTGACAAACCTGTTCCCGGTTGATTCAAACGATCTTTCACTTCTTCCCACAGACCGGCTTTACGCAAGCTGCCTTCGACAATTTCTTCAAGATCGTACTTGTCACGCGCCAAACCATGCAGTTTTGGGCCATAGGAGACATTATCGAAGATTGATTTCGGAAATGGGTTTGGCTTCTGGAAAACCATACCAACCTGTGCACGTAGCAAGACCACATCCAGGTTTGGATCATAAATATCCTGATTGTCCAGCATCACTTTACCGGTTACACGGCAGCTATCAATGGTATCGTTCATGCGGTTTAAGGTACGCAGAAAAGTCGATTTACCACAGCCTGATGGCCCAATAAAAGCAATCACTTCATTTTCATAAATGTTCAGGTCAATGCCTTTAATCGCTTCCGCTTCACCATAGTACACATGCACATCAGAAGTACTAAGTTTCACATTCGTCGACTTCGCATCTTTTTTGCTGCTTTGCGTATCGAACTGGGAAACAAACGGAGTTGCTGGCTTTTGAGTTGCCTCATCCGAGGTGAATTGTGTCTGTTGTGGATTCACGATTTGATCCTTTTTTAAGGAATTTTGAATAACAGTTGTGTTCATGATTCTGCCCCTATTACCAACGGACTTCAAATTTCTTACGTAACCAGATGGCCAGACTGTTTAAGCTGATCATCATGGCCAGAAGTACAATAATTGCTGCTGCAGTACGCCCTTCAAAGAAGTTACGCAATTCATTGCCTTGCCATAAGAAAATCTGCACCGGTAAAGCCGTTGACTGATCAAATGGTGTGGCTGGAACGCTGGCAACAAAAGCACTCATTCCGATTAATAACAATGGTGCGGTTTCACCCAAAGCCTGTGCGACCCCAATGATTGCGCCTGTCAAAATACCCGGTAAAGCCAAAGGCAAGACGTGATGGAATACTGTCTGGATGCGGGAAGCACCGAGGCCCAAAGCTGCCTGACGAATCGAAGGTGGAACCGCTTTAAGTGATGCGCGTGTGGTGATGATCACAGTCGGTAAGGTCATCAGACTCAGCACCAGACCACCCACCAATGGTGCTGACAGTGGCAAATGCATCCAGCCAATGAAGATCGCTGCACCCAACAGACCGAAGACAATCGATGGTACGGCTGCCAGGTTATTGATATTGACTTCGACCACATCAGTAATCCAGTTTTTTGGTGCAAACTCTTCCAGATAGATCGCAGAGGCCACCCCGATTGGAATCGAGATAAAGATCACGATCATCATCATGAACAGTGAGCCCATGAAGGCACCTGCCAAGCCAGAAGTTGCTGGTGAGCTGCGTGAATCAGGACTGGTGAAAATATTGGTATTGAAACTATTTTCAATCACACCAGCGGCTTTCATCTCGTCCGCCACCTGACGTACTTCAGGACTGAGCTGCTGCTGTTCATCAGGAAGATCACGGTCAATATTTCCCGCTAGCCAGACATCGACATTGGCATCAGCCAGAATTTTCACTTCCTTGCTTTGACCGACCAGACTCGGATCATTCATGACCATGTCGCGCAAACGGTACGCCTCAGAACTAGTATATAAAGAACCCAGTTCATCACGCTGGCTTTCCAGCTTGCTATCTTTGGCGATCATGCCGTTGATAATCAACGCATCCCAATCCACCATTCCCACTTCGGTCTGCCAGGCAATAAAGCGATCTTCAAACTGTGCTGGAGATTCTCCTGCAGCTGGCTTCGGTTTTGGACCAATATCCACAATGGCTGGATCGAAATGAATCGGCAAACTCATGCTGCTTTGCCAGAATGCAGGCAAACCTTTGGATAAAATACTCCCGAACAGCAATACCACAAAGAACAGACCTGCCAGTACCGCAGAGAAACCAAATAAACGAAAGGTTTTTTCTTTACGATGACGTCGTGCCAAAGAGCTTTGAATGGTCTTCTTACGCTTTTCACGCAGCTCGGCGGCGATGGATGGATCAATACGCTGATCCACAGGCGTTGTATTTGAAGTACTCATTAGTCGTATTGCTCACGATATTTACGCACGATGATCAGTGCAACAATGTTCAAACCTAAGGTAATGACGAATAGCGTCAGTCCTAGTGCAAAGGCCACCAGTGCTTGTGGACTAGCAAAGTCAGTATCGCCAGTTAGCTGATTCACGATGGTAATCGTGACCGTAGACACGGCTTCAAGTGGATTGGCATGCAACTGTGGGCTGTTCCCGGCTGCAAGAACCACGATCATGGTCTCACCAATCGCACGTGACGCCGCCAACAGGAACGCACCAATAATACCCGGCAAGGCTGCGGGTAAAACTACCTGACGGATCGTTTCAGATTTGGTGGCACCCAAACCCAAAGAGCCATCACGTAAGGCACGCGGCACCTGAGTGATGATGTCATCTGACAGAGAAGATACGAACGGAATAATCATGATGCCCATGACCAGACCGGCGGTCAGCGCGCTGGTGGCATTAATTTCGAGTCCGACCAGAGCACCCATGCTTTTAAGGAATGGGCCGATGATCATCAAAGCAAAGACACCATAGACAATCGTAGGAATACCCGCCAACACTTCAATTGTAGGTTTTGCCCAAGAGCGGAATCGCGGTGAAGCGTATTCGGCCAGATAGATCGCAATCATCAGGCCTACTGGAACCGCGACCAGAAGCGCGATCCCGCTGACCATGAGCGTGCCCCAGAGCAGTGGCAATAAACCATAACTGCCTTCAGCACTGCCAGAGGTGCTAAACCCTGGGTTCCATTGGGTACCAAAGAAGAAATCGAGTGGGCTAACGAAGCTGAAGAAACGCATCGCCTCGCCAAACATCGACATCACAATCCCGAGAGTGGTCAGAATCGCCACACCTGAACACAATGCCAGGCCGATATTAATCATTTTTTCGACTTGGTTACGTGCACGGAATTCCTGACTAATATGTTTCTTGGCCCAGACCAGACCAGCCAGCGCCGCCGAAATCACGACTGCCAATTTGGCAAAGGTACCAATGGTCGAGAATTTAGCCAATTGCTCTGCGGCTGCGACTTCATAGGCTGCAGGTGTATCACTCACTCCAAAACCTGAGGCAAGTGCCTGAACGCGATCAATCACAACGCTCAAACTTGCCGGATCCAGACTGGCCGAAACATTTTCTGGCAAATGGTTGAGTACCACCTGCTCCAGAAAAGTGGGTTCTACCATATTCCAAACAATCAAAATTAAAAACGCAGGGATACCACACCATAGTGCAACCAGGGCACCATAATATCCGGGACGCGAGTGTAAGTTTGCAGAATTGCTTCCCTTACCTGCTAAGCTACGGCTTTTACTTAATCCGATTTGATAGGCTATGGCCATGATGGCCAATAACACACCTATAAGTAGCAGATTCATGTATTCTCCACTGTTTTTTCAATTTTCATGGTTTGAAAAAACTTGTTTATCGCAAAAAGCCGATGGTAGGTTGACCCTACCACCAGCGTTTTCAAAATCATTTATTACTTCACAACAACCGCTTTACCAGCCTTGAAATTTGCCAGGACTGCTGCACGTTCTTTATCAGACATTGAAATCAGACCTGCTTTTTCCAGCTTAGAGCCTTTGCCAGATACTTTCTTGTTCAGGAAGTATTCTGTGAACTGCGGTAAGCCTTTGATCGATTTCAAATGCTCGCCTTTTACGTAGAAGAACAATGGGCGTGATACCGGATAAGCACCATTCAAGATGGTCTTTTCAGAAGGCGCTACATTGTTCACTGTGGCAACACGTAGACGGTCACGGTTCTGGTCATAGAAACCTAGCCCAAACACACCTACGGCACTTGGAGAAGTTTTTAAACGTGCCAATGTTTCGGTATAGTCACCGGCAATCTCAACCACACGGCCATCTTTACGGAATGTTGTACAAGCTTTTTTCTTAGCATCTTTGTCTAGAGACTTAATTGCAGCATACGTTTCACAACCTGCATCCACCATTTTCTCCTGGAAGACTTCGCGCGTACCATGATTCGACGCAGGAATTACCAGGGTGATAGGTTCATTCGGAAGTGCTTTGTCAATTTGGTTCCAACGCGTGTACGGGTTAGCGACCATTTTTCCATTTGATGGAAGTTGTGCAGCAAGTGCAGCGAAGACATGTTGTGGACGCAGTTTATAAGCCGCTTTGTTTGCATTCGATGCAAACACAATACCGTCATAACCAATTTTGATTTCTAGGACTTGGTTAACGCCATTCTTTTTACATTCTGCCAGCTCTGTACTCTTGATTTGACGAGAAGAGTTTGCGATATCAATCGTATTATCACCCACGCCATTACAGAACTGTTTTAAACCACCTGAAGAACCGCCAGAACCGACAACTGGTGTTTTAAACTGTGGAAAAGTATTACCGAATTCTTCTGCCACGATACTGGCATATGGAAGTACAGTTGAAGAACCTGCAATTTGGATGGTGTCACGTGCTGCGTGTGCAGTCGTTACAGCAGTTGCCCCGGTTACTGCTAATGCTAAAGCTATATTTGTAAAGCGCATTCTAGTATCTCTCTCATTTATGCAAATTTGGAGTACACCACTTTTTATTCAGTTTTGTACTTCTTTCGATACCTGCATTTTGATTTTAGAATATGACAGATAAGTTACAGCTTTATTACGATTTAGTGATTTTTAATCTAGCGGCTTTTTCTTGATTAAATTTTTATGGATTTCAATGATTAAGTTCTTTATGTCATTCACTTCAATAAAAAATTTTAGACCAATGACATGTAACAATTTTTATAAACCTGAACTCAGGATAAATCCTGCTCCCCAGTTTTACATAAGCCTATGACAAATAAATAACAGGCCAAACGGGATTCAGACCTTCCGTGTTTTTGTGAGGAATTTCGATCTGGGAAAGGACCTTTTTTTATTTTTAAGCGCACAAAAAAGGAGATCATTTCGATCTCCTTTTTTTCACACCACCATCACTTATGCAATGGGTGGCGTATAAGTACCGTCAGCGATTGAATCTTTGATACGATCCGCTTCTGCAAGTACTAATGCCAGCAAGTTCTTCACGTTATCAAGCGTTGCAACCGGGCTTAAAGTGGTCATTTTCAGAGACTGAACCTGACCGACTTTCGTCACACCAATGTTCGCTTCACCACGCGCAAACAGTTCGTCTGCTACGTTTTGATTGAGCGTATCGAGTAATTCAACCGGATATCCCGCTGGAACCACACGGAACAAGACAGACGCGAATTGAGGCTCAAGCAGAAGCTCCAGACCATCAGTCGCTTTAATGTAGTCTGCCACATCACGGGTTAATTTCACGCCATGATCGATCATCGAACCATAAAGCTCTTCGCCCAGTGCTTCAACTGTCATCCACAATTTCAATGCATCAAAACGACGCGTCGTTTGTAGTGACTTCGATACCAGGTTAGGAACGCCATGCTCTTCATCATAAGCGGAGTTCAGATACTCTGCTTCATAATGCATGAAACGGTAATTCGCTTCATCTTTCAGCAGGAACGCGCCACAAGAAATGGTTTGGAAATAATGCTTATGGAAATCAAGCGTGATCGAATCCGACAGCTCAATCCCGTCCAGCATAGAACGATAGTCATTGGATAGAATCAGTGCACCACCCCATGCCGCATCGATGTGCATCCACGCGCCATATTTATTGGTGATTTCACGAATTGCTTTCAATGGATCAATCGCACCAGCATCCGTTGTACCCGCTGTTGCCACCACACATGCCACGATCTTGCCTTCAGACTGAAGATGCGCCATGGTTTTTTCCAGTGCATCTACGTCCATCTGTGCATTTTCATTCACAGGAACAGTGACCACTGACTGGAAGCCCATGCCCATCATCGCCATGTTCTTTTGCACAGAGAAATGTGCATTTTCAGAACAGATGACTTTGACATTATGCATCGCATCCGCAGGAATACCATCGCGCTGAACCGACCACGGATTACCGTTTTCGTCTTTCCAGTTTTTCGCAATGCAAGCATCACGCGCCAGCAATACGCCCATCAAGTTAGACTGTGTCCCACCAGAAGTGAATACACCGGCCTGACCTGCACCATAGCCGACTTTTTGACGTAACCAGTCAATCAGCTGAACTTCCATCAACGAACCGGCCGGGCTTTGATCCCATGAGTCCATTGACTGGTTGGTTGCGTTAATCAGCACTTCCGCGATCTGACTGGTCACCATTGTTGGACAGTGAAGATGCGCAAGTGAATGTGGATGATGTACTTTTAAGCTCTTGTTGAGGAATAGCCCAACCATACGCTCAAGAGATTTTTCTACACCCAAACCTTCTTTTGAAGGATTAAATGCAATCGCACTGCGTAGCTCGTTAATGCTGCCGCCAGTGTACATTTTGTCGTTTTGCAACCATGCCGCAACCGCTTTGGTCGCTTGGTCCATGCCAGCCTGATAGTCAGCAATGGATGCAGCATCATTGCAGAGTAACGCTTTACGATGTTCTGCGAAATCTACCATGAATTATGCGCCTCGAACTGCAACTAGTGCTTCAGCAACCGATTTTTTGAAACGAGCAATCACTTCAACACATTCGTCTTGAGTAATGATCAACGGGCAAAGTAAACGAATCACTGTACCGTTACGACCACCTTTCTCAAGCAATAATTTATTGTTGAAACAAGCGGTTTGGATCGCTGCAGCCAACTGACCATCAGCAGGTAAAGAACCCATATGATCCGCATCTTTGCGCTCATCTACGATTTCAACGCCGATCATCAGACCACGGCCACGCACGTTACCGATACACGGGAATTCAGTAGCCAGTTTTTTAAGTTCAGCTTGCAGGAAATCACCACGCTCTTGTGCATTTTGAGCCAGGTTCTGTTCTTTAATGGTATTGATCGTTGCAAGACCTGTACCCATCGCCAATTGGTTACCACGGAAAGTACCGGTATGACCTGCTGGCTGCCAAGCATCAAACTTACGTTTAATACCAAGTACGGCAAGCGGTAAGCTACCACCTACGGCTTTAGACATCACTACAACATCAGGTTCAATCCCTGCGTGTTCGAATGCAAACATTTTGCCTGAACGTGCAAAACCAGCCTGAACTTCATCAAGAATCAATACGATGTTGTGTTTTTCAGTCACTTCACGGATTTTTTGCAACCATTTTACTGGCGCCGTTACCACACCGCCTTCACCTTGAATCGCTTCAAGAATTACAGCTGCAGGTTTGGTCACACCACTTTCGACATCTTCAATGAAGTTTTCAAAGAAATAAGTTAAAGCATCAACACCGGCTTCACCACCAAGACCCAATGGGCAACGGTATTCATGCGGATACGGCATGAACTGTACACCCGGCATCAAACCGTTCACTGCATTTTTCGCAGATAGGTTACCTGTCATTGCCAATGCACCGTGGGTCATACCGTGGTAGCCGCCAGAAAAGCTGATCACTGAGCTACGACCAGTAAAGGTTTTTGCCAGTTTAATCGCGGCTTCGGTTGCATCTGCACCCGATGGACCACAGAACTGCAAGCAGTATTCTTCTTGACCACCTGGAAGATAAGAAAGAAGTGCTTCAGTAAAAGCATCTTTTAAAGGAGTAGTAAGATCCAACGTATGCAATGGTAAACCGCTTGCAATCGTATCTTGGATACTTTGAATGACTGCAGGATGATTATGGCCTAAAGCCAACGTCCCTGCCCCAGCTAAACAATCAAGGTACTCAGTACCTTCAACATCGGTAACCCAGCAACCTTGTGCTTTCGCTATCGCTAACGGTAATTTACGTGGATAACTACGCACATTCGATTCCATCTGACTTTGGCGAGTCAAGTAGTATTCGTTTGTGGAATTGGTGGCAGGGTTTACAGAAGTAACGCTCATATCGAATTACCATCTCTGATATGGGTGAAAGAAATAAGTCTGGTGACGTTTGGTCCTTTGACTCGGCGCTTTATAAAGGTTCTAGCTAGCAGTTTTGTATTCGAATAACTAGGAGGCGGATGATACCGAATTTTTCAGGAAAATAAACAACTTTCAGTCACATTTTGTCCTAATCTTTATCGAAAAAAAACATCATGCTAATCCATCCCCTAAATCATCATCTTACAGTGTGACAGCAGAAAGAAAAGCGTGTTCTTTTATGCTTTTTTGTAGCGCAGGCGACATTCCGGTAATCAATCTTAAAATTATTCATTAAGTATTTAATTATTAATAATAAATATAAATCAAATAATGAGATAAAATTAAAGAAAATTTAACACTCTTACGACAAATATTTCGTAAAAAGATCACAATTGAGATTTAATATTTTAACAACGGCTTAGATGGCCAATTTTAAGAAAAACAGGACAATTTCATGCGTCTCTTAGCACTTACCAGTTTGATCCTTGCCAGCACCCTCGCCACAGGCGCATTTGCAGCTCCTGCTGAATCTCTGAATTATAATGTTGTTAATCTTTCAGCAGAGGCTAGCCGTGAAATCTCAAATGATGAAATGCATGCTGTGCTTTATATTGAAAAATCCAACAAACAACCAGCTGAACTGGCCACTCAAATTAACCAGCTGATGAATCAGGCGATCGCCACAGCACGCAAATATCCTACTGTGAAAATCGAGACTGGGGCACAAAGTACTTACCCTATTTATGACAATGACAACCGCAAATTAAAAGAATGGCGTGGTCGTGCCCAGATTCGTCTGGAATCAAAAGATTTTAAAGCGACATCTCAATTGATTGCTGAATTACAACAGCACTTCCAGACCCAGTCGATTAATTTCAAGGTATCTGACGAAAAGCGTAAAAAAGTTGAAAGCGAGCTGATGATTGAAGCCACCAAAAACTTCCAGCAACGCGCACAGGCACTCACCCAGACCTGGAACAAACCGAGTTATCAACTGGTGAACTTAAACCTGAATACTAATAACTATTCACCACAGCCAGTACCGCGTATGGCCATGATGAAATCTGCATCGGCTGATATGGCGGTTCCTGAGCAGGAAGTTGCGGCGGGCGAATCGCAAATGACGGTCAGCGCGAATGGGGCGATTCAGTTTAAATAAGACTTCATTATATTATTCGCACTTTTAAGAACCACCCTTTTGGGTGGTTCTTTATCATGTGAATATTCTTTAAAAAGCGAGGCTACAAATTCATACAAACTCAGGTAGGAATTGAGGTTTGACCGGTTTAGAGTAACGGACATTTATTCCAGTCTTCTCTGCTCATGTCCCTTGACCAATTGAATCTTTACCTGTTTCATATCTTAAATGTACCCGACCAAGCCTCGATCTGGATAATCAACTATGCCTCCCTGATTGCGCATGACCTGGTTTATCTTTTTTTGCTGATTTTTGCTATTGCCTGGTTCCGTGGTAGTTACGAAGTAAAAACAGGGATTATTAAAGCCTTCATCTTTACAGCTATTACATTATTCATGAGTGAAGTATTGTCTGCGGTACTCAATACCCCACGCCCGTTTGTGATGGATGTTGGTCGCACTCTGATTGAACATGCACCGACTGGTTCTTTTCCCAGCAACCATATGAGTATTTTTAGTGGGATTGCCTTCGCCTATTATTTTTCACCGCAGCGAGACTTGGGACGAATTCTAATCTGGACAGCTTGGCTGGTGGCATGGTCGCGTGTTTATGTCGGTGTGCATTTTCCGATTGATATGCTGGGTGCATTCCTGATGGCAATAATAGTAAATTTAGCTGGCTTGCCGCTGTGGTGGAAATATGAGAATCAAATCATAAACTTTATTTTGGGTATTCATTATTGGTTATTTTCGCCTTTAATTCGAATGGGCTGGATCAAATAAATCTAGTTAAAATGTCATAAAAAAACCCGCTCGAAAGCGGGATTTTTTGAATCTTTAAATTTGAATCTGAATGACTTAATAAATCGCCATATGATTGCGATGAATCATTTCTAGTGAACGTGCTTCACCTAACACCTGATGTACTTTATCTGATGCCAAACCTTTAACGATTTCCGCAGAACGCGAACTGAAATTGACACGCCCTACAGCAATGCGATGACCTTGTCGATCAACACATTCCACCACATCGCCACGTTCGAAGTGCCCCTCAACTGCTTTTACACCGACAGGCAATAAGCTGCGATGATTGTCTTTAATGGCTTTTACTGCACCATCATCAATCACTAAACGACCTGCAGTCTGCAGGTGTGCTGCCAACCATTGCTGATGCGCTGTCATCCGGTCTTTGTCAGTGACAAACAAGGTACCTAACAATTCGCCAGACATTAGACGTGATAGAACACCATCACTATCACCACTTGCAATTAAGGTCGGACAGCCAGATTTTGCCGCCAGACGGGCTGCACGAACTTTGGTCAGCATACCACCACTACCAAATTTACCGCCTCCACCGGCCATATCAAACAGACTTTCATCCATCGCACGTACCGTATGGAACAATTTGGCATCTGGATTAGACCGCGGGTCTGAGTCAAACATACCTTCCTGATCCGTTAAGATAATCAGAAGGTCTGCATGCACCTGACCCGCAACCATCGCAGCAAGTGTGTCGTTGTCACCAAAGCGAATTTCGTCAGTCGAAACAGTATCATTTTCATTGATCACCGGAATCACACGCCAGTCAATCAGGTTCTGCAAAGCATCACATGAATTGAGATAACGACGACGATCTGCCAGATCATCATGGGTTAACAATACTTGCGCAGTTCGAATCTGGTGTTTCTCTAGTACGCTTGACCAAGTATGGATCAGACCCATCTGACCGATGGCAGCACAAGCCTGAAGACTGGGTAGATCGGTGGGTCGATTCTCAAGTTTCATTCGCACCATACCTTCAGCCACAGCACCGGAAGACACCAGAATAATCTCGTGTCCTGCATTGTGTAGATCTGCGATTTGTCCCGCCCAATGCGAGATGGCATCTAAATCTAAACCTTGTCCATTTGCTGTGAGTAAAGATGATCCGATTTTAACAACGATTCGTTTACAACCCTTGAGCTGACGCTGCCCATCTACCACTTCTATCATCTTGTCCTCAGACTCTTCTCTCAGAGATTAGCGTACGTAGTACACTTCCACATCACTATCATCATCGCCATCTTCATCATCTTCATCATCGCCCAGAATACCGGCAAGACGTTGCTGACGACGCATCTCACGATACGCTTCTTTTGCAGCGATGGTTTGTTCTCGTGTTTCAGCTTCAAGCTGATCACGGAATGCTTTCATTTCTGCTGCATATTCTGGATCTTCAGTTTCGCGTTCACGTTGCTCTTCGATCTGATCCATCAGATAGTAAACCACGTCTTTGGTGCCTTCAGCCGTTAAGCCAGAAGTTTCAAAAACCGGCCCTTCCCACTGCAATTCTTCAAGAATATGGGTACACCATTCTTCACGGGTTTCTTCGGCCAACTGATCGACTTTGTTCAGCACCAATACGATCGGCAGTTTTGAAAGCGTTGGGGAGAAGTTTTCTAACTCTTTCATAATTGCTTTGGCATTATGTGCCGGATCTGAGCCATCAATCGGTTGTACGTCAACTATATGCAACAAGATACGGGTACGCGCCAAATGCTTCAGAAAGCGAATCCCGAGACCTGCACCTTCAGATGCGCCTTCGATCAGGCCCGGAATATCCGCCATCACGAATGAACGGTGACTATCGGCATCGACCACACCCAGGTTTGGCACCATGGTGGTAAATGGATAATCTGCAACTTTTGGTTTTGCTGCCGAGACTGCACGAATGAAGGTTGATTTACCCGCATTTGGCATACCCAGCAAGCCGACATCTGCCAGAACTTTAAGCTCTAGACGGATTTCACGGAATTCGCCTTTTTGACCATGCGTACACTTACGTGGTGAACGGTTGGTCGATGATTTAAAGTGGGTATTACCCAAACCACCATCACCGCCTGCTGCAACTTTCACGCGTTGACCGTCTTCGATCAAGTCGCCAATAATGTCACCAGACTCAACATCTACAATTGTTGTTCCTACCGGAACTTTTAATACGGTATCTTCACCGCCACGACCAGCACAGTTCGCCCCACGGCCATTTTTTGCTCGTTCTGCACGATATTTACGTGTATAACGATAATCAACTAGCGTACTGGTGTCGTCGTCAGCCTGAATATAAATGCTGCCGCCACGACCACCATCACCACCATCTGGACCACCAAATGGCACGAATTTTTCACGGCGAAAACTGGCTACGCCATTGCCACCGTCGCCAGCCTCTACGGTAATGACTGCTTCATCAACAAAGCGCATATTGCCAATCCTCTAAAAACTTTAAAACCCCATATTCTGCCATATTTTAAAGAATTTCTCGAATAGAATTATGCAGCAATCCCATAAATCTTAGTTAGTCGTTTTCTCACCAAGCCTATTTGACCTATCTAAGGCATAGATTTAGAAACAGAATGCTTAAAAGATGGAAAAGAAGTGGTAGGAAATCAAGCGCTTTTGCCCTAATACTATCCCCTATTTTGGAAATTCTTTTTGTGAATTTCTTAATGATTTTTAAAATAATTTATAGAGGAGTAAATTTTTCAAAAGCCGTGTTCACAAGAAAATATTCTGATGCGGATACCTTTTAAAATCTGTATTTTATATACACCAAGATAAGTTCAAATTTTGTATTTTCATAAACACTGCATTCCTGCCACTTAATGAAAACTATTTAATAATACTTTGTTTATGCTCTAAAATAACTGGCAGACTTTTTTCAATCCAGCCAATTAAATACATGATTTTTTCAGCCGCTTGTGAGCCAGTAATCGTCAATTGATATTCCACTTTTGGCGGCACCACCGGATAAACCGTTCTCAAAATAAAACCATCTTGTTCTAGCATTTTTAAAGTCTGGGAGAGCATTTTTTCACTTACCCCTTCAATGTGTTGTTTCAGTTCACTAAAACGATGCACCCCTTCACTCAGGCAACGCAAAACCAAGACCGACCATTTATTGGCAAGGTGTTCCAATATTTCACGTGATGGACATTCAGTTGATAAAACCTGCCCCAGTAACGGGCTGATTGCATAATTTGTCATAACATTCTCACAATATTTTTATTACTTACTCGTTTTAATATACTTACTCTTTGTAAGTTATCAGATTCATATTTCGCCAGCAAGCAGATTTATCGATTCTTATTAGATTAAAAAGTCTGCTTTAAATAAAAAAATCATAAAAAAAGAGCCTCAAATGAGGCTCTTTTTTAGCTAAATACTAATTATGCATTAGTTTCAGCAGGAACTTTTGGATAGCTTACGCCGCCCATTTGTTCAGCAATACGCAATACCTGGCAGCTATAACCCACTTCGTTATCGTACCAAACATAAGCAGTTAAACGGTTGCCTGAAGTGATCGTTGCTTGCGCGTCAAATACACCTGCAGTGCGTGAACCGATAAAGTCAGAAGATACCACTTCAGTCGAGTTGGTATAACCGATTTGACCTTGCAGGCTAGAACCGATTGAAATCTGACGAATGTATTCGTTCACTTCATCACGATCAACATCTTGACCTAAAGTCAGGTTAAGAATCGCAAGAGATACGTTTGGTGTAGGTACACGTACAGAGTTACCTGTCAATTTACCTTGAAGAGCTGGAAGCGCTTTCGCTACTGCTTTCGCTGCACCAGTTTCAGTAATGACCATGTTCAATGTTGCAGCACGACCACGACGGTCAGCTTTATGGTAGTTGTCGATCAAGTTCTGGTCGTTCGTGAACGAGTGAACTGTTTCAACATGACCATTCAACACTGTGTATTTGTCATGCAATACTTTCAGTGTAGGTGTAATCGCGTTAGTCGTACAGCTTGCAGCAGAGATGATCGTATCTTCATCAAGGATATCCGCTTGGTTTACACCGTAAACTACGTTCTTCATGTCACCTTTACCAGGTGCAGTCAAAATCACACGAGCAGCGCCCGGGCATTTAAGGTGTTGAGCAAGGCCTTCAGCATCACGCCATTTACCCGTGTTGTCGATCACAAGTGCATTGTTGATACCGTATGCAGTGTAATCTACTTCAGAAGGATTAGAAGCATAAATCACTTTGATGAAGTTACCGTTGGCAATGATTGCTTCGTTTTCTTCATCTACAGAAATTGTGCCTGCAAATGGACCGTGAATAGAGTCACGACGCAGTAAAGAAGCACGTTTTTCCAAATCACCATCAGATGATTTACGAACAACGATTGCTTTCAGGCTAAGACCACGACCCAGACCTGATTGACCAATCATCAAACGCGCCAGGATACGACCAATACGACCGAAACCATAAAGAACCACATCTTTATGTTCTACAGCAGCAGCATTGCCTTCGATCGATTTAACAGCGTCTGCAACAAATGCATCGATGTCGCCGCCTTTTTCTTTAAATTCAACAGCAAGTTTACCCAGATCAACTTCAGCAGAACCGATGTTTTCTACTTTCACCAATGCTTCAAGAATTGGGAAAGTATCAACTACAGAAAGTTCAACGTCCAGTACACGAGTACGGCGATGTGCTTTCAAAATCTGAATCACAGAACGGTTAATTAAAGAGCGACCATAAACTGTAGCTACAATATTTTTTTCACGATATAACTGGCCAACAAGGGCAATCATACGTTCCGCAAGTTCTTCACGGTTTTTCCAGCGACCTTGGTGTTCTGCATGGAGGGCAACAATAGTGTCTTTGCTCACAGATACGTCCTCTAATTAATTGTAAATCTAAGCATAAATTTCTAAACCCGACAATTGTAATGGAATTGGCCGCAAGTTTGAATCAAAAGCTCGTTGAGACGGGTAGTTTTTAACGTATATTCACTATAAATTTCAAAAATAGTTGTAATTAGCCGAATGATTTTGCATCCGAAAATTCTAAAGACCACTATTTTTTTCGTACCTGACACAAATTTGTTAAATGTTGTTTATTCAAACAAATCTAAATTTCAAAATTTAGCGTCCCGCCCTGTTCAGGCTGGATTCTACTCCCTGCTGAAAAATTCATGTCCAGACTCATGGAGGCATTGAAGTTTTCTACATCGAAATCATCATAGGTTTCGGGCAAATGAATGAGCAAAGGTAAACGGGTCAGGCCATTGTCCCCAGAGGGAAAAGCATAGTGGCGATCAACCTGCTGTAAATGCTGCAAACTTTCAAATTCCAGAAATACGCTACAGTTTTCATGTGTTCTTGGCACCTGAATAATTTCCAGAAACATACTACGCTTTAACTGCTGCAATTGATTGAGCGCGGTATCAATCGCCTCATCGAAATTATTTTTACGCCACAACTTTTTAAATACGGATTTTTTCTCTTCATCCACTTTTTGCCGCTGCAGTGTATTAATATATTTTTTCAGATCCCGGTATTGCTGTACATTTTCAGAAATCGTATTTTGAATATCCAGAACAGCCTGCTGTGAACGCTGATGCATGACTTGCCATTCATTACGGTGGGTAGGAATAAAGGTTTCCGCTTTACGCTTTTCCAGTAAACGGATAAAAGCCAGCAGTTTATATTCAAAATTCTGCATGTACTGATTAAACATGAAACCCGGCTGGGACTTGAAATCGCGGTAATAGGCCAGAATTTCTGTAAATATTTTATGGACATGCAGATACAGATAATCAAACTCTTCAAGATGCGACAAATGATCACGAATGGCATCCCGCATCGGCAAAAGCAATTCACGCGTCATAATTTCTTCAAACTGCTTCAGGTGACGTTGTGCCACCACATCGGCATTTTTCTCTACAACGTGAATGGGCTCAACCAGTAAAGGTAATAACTTCTGTTCAGACACCTGTTCCAGTGTATGCACAATGTCGATTACATCCAAATGAATCTGACTCTGTAAAGTCACCATCCGCTGCATCTGTGATTTCAGGGTTTCTACCACCGCTTCATCCATGTCATCCTGCAAGTCCAGAATCAGGATATTCAGGTAGACCTGATCTTCAAGTGCACCTTTTTCTTCAATCAGGAAACGGCGAATCGAATACGAGTTTTGCTGCACATCCATCACCGGCGCAACGATAAATAGAAATTGCGAGGTACGGACAATATCAAAATGACGAATCTGCTGTTCTTTAATCAGGAAATAACGGAAAAGTGGATGCGTCATTTCCGCCGTCTGTTTTTTTAACAGCGGCTTATGCCAATAACCCAACAATTGCTGCTTGATAAAAACTTCAATAATAAAGTATTTAATGTGCTGTTCGGTAAGCTGACGCACCCCTTCAACCGGCTGTAAGCGGAGGCCGCGAAAATTTCAGCAGCATTTAATAAAAATGTACGACGCAGTTCCAGCTTTTCACGCTGCATCTGAAAATTTTCATTGACGTCAATTTTATCAATTTGTTCCAGGACGTTTTCCAGATAGTCTGCGATTTGCAAACTATCATTCAAACCCTACAAACTTTTTAGTGACAACCCAAAGGTACTGGCATAGTAACGCATCTGGTCATTGAGAAATTTTTGGCTGAGACGTTCTACCGAATGGTGAGCCTGATAGCGGTATTGATCCATTTCCCGATCCCAAAGAATTTTCTTGGGCTTTAAAATCTGAAAATCAATACTTTCTTTTAATTCTGGTGAAACTTCTACCAGAACAGTACGAAGCTCTCGCTCCCAATTTAAATCCAGACTTGGTTCCAGTTGTGATAAACGTGCACGTAACTGATATGGAATCGCAATCTGTGACATGTTTATCCCCTTAAAATATAGAAAACATTCTTTTAAACAAAGTAGACGATTTTGAAAATAATCAGGTCAATATTGTCTGACGAATATAATGCTTATGCAAACCACATTATTCATTATTTTTTCTGATTTTTTCTAGCTGTGCGGCTTTATTTGCCAGCTCATATTTTTTCAGCTGCTGCTGTTTTAAATGCAAGATTCCCTCCACAACCAGCAGTAAAACAGCCAGCCAGATTGGAATATAGGTCAACCACTCACCTGATTCCACGCGCTCACCCAGCGCCATCGAGGCAAAAGCGAGCAGTACCGGCTCCAAATAACTCAACAGTCCAAAGATGACAAAGGGCAAATATCGGCTGGCCAAAATATAGCTACCCAAACCGAGCGCACTTAAAAAGCCTAATCCAAGAACTGCCAGGATCAAGTGGGAATGATTCAACATGAGCGGCATGGAATCGCTATAGATAAAGCCCAAATAAAATGCCACAGGCAAAATCAGAAATAGATCCCACCAGAATCCACCAAGATGATCGGTCGCGAATTTACGCCGCATAAAGAAATAAAGTGGATATGCTAAAGCGACATAAACCGTTTCCCATGCAATTGAACCGATACGCCAGATTTCATGCCCTACCCCCAATACTGCCAGAGCAACCGCAACCATCTGGAAGGATGACAATTTTTCTTTGTAAAGCGCACAACCGACCAGCACCATCACCAGAGGTAGCAGAAAATAACCGAGCGAGACTTCGAGGCCACGTCCATTGATAGGCCCCCATAGAAACAACCATAATTGCGTGGTACACAACAGTGAGCTGATCAGCAACCAGATCAAAAAGGAAGGCTGTTGTAACACCCGTTTAAAAATACTGCCGATATGTTTCAGATCACCCGACCACCACATGAAGGCAGTCAGAAATGGTAAAGTTGCCAGCATGCGCCATGCAAAGGTCTGTTCACTATCTAAAGGCTGTAAAAAAGGCGTAAATACATAAAGCACTCCAAAAACCACAGAGGCCAAGACAGATAACGCGATGCCTTTATACATAGTCAAACTCTACTTTCATTCGCCGGCATTATAACGATTAGTACAATAGAAAGCTTGATGCTTCATCTATTTAAAATGTAGTTATCTCTAGATTTTAGATTGTCTTTCGACACGTAAAATAAAAAAAACCATACCTAAGCATGGTTTCCATTAAGACGATATTTTTATCTTTGAGTTTGTTTGGTATGAATCACATCGCTCAAGTCATAACCAACAGACTGTGCATATTGTAAATATTCATTCACCACATTTTTATCCAATTGCGGATCACGTGAGAGTATCCACATATATTTACGTTTTGGCTCACCGACCAGAACAGTTTGATAATTTTCATCCAGTTTTAAGACCCAATAATCGCCACGAGCGACCGGAATCCAGCGAATAAAGTCTGGCAGGAAACTGACTTTTAGCTTGGTATTCTGCGGTGGATTTTGCACAAATGCCTCACCCAATGACTGGGTTTGTCCACCATCTTTTTTAATGCAGCGGTTATCCACCACAATATTGCCATTTTCATTTAAAGTATAAGTCGCTGTGACATCACGATCACACTTGTTTTGAAAATATAAAGGTTTGCGTGCCACTTCGTACCAGGTGCCCAAATAACGGTCCAGTTCAACTTTCTCAATGGTCGGTAATGGCTCGTCTTTCGCATAAGCCATAGTAGCGGCGCCTAAACCGAGAAGAACCGCGCTACCCACCGCAATTTTTGCCAGCTTTAATCCGGTACGTGAAGATTTTTGAGTTGTCATAAAGATACCTATTGCATGTTCACAAAATATTTATTTAAAAAATTCTGTTCATACAATAGCTTTATCACAGCCCTTAATTTGTTACATTGTGTTTGCTTTGTGATTGATTTTACGTAATTTAAATATAATTACATGCTAAACCACTCAATCAAACATCTGAGCTTTTAAACGCACAATTTCATCACGCATACGCGCAGCCTGCTCAAACTGAAGCTCTTTGGAAGCTTTCAGCATTTCCTTTTCAAGCTTGTTAATGTGTTTCGCAAACATTTTTGGATCTGCCATGATATGCCGCTCATCCGCACTGATCGCACGTGCCTGATCCGAGGCTTTCAATTCAATTGAATCATCATCCAATACTTCACCGGTATCAATTTCCTTGATCACCTGACGCACTGCACTGCGCGGGGTAATGCCATGTTCTTCATTAAACTGAATCTGCTTGGCACGACGACGGTCTGTCTCATCAATGGCTTTCTGCATCGAATCAGTGATTCGGTCTGCATACAGAATCGCCTTACCTTTCAAGTTACGTGCAGCGCGGCCAATGGTCTGAATGAGAGAGCGCTCGGAACGCAGGAAACCTTCTTTATCCGCATCCAGAATGGCGACCAGTGACACTTCCGGCATATCCAGCCCTTCTCGCAGCAGGTTAATCCCAACCAGTACATCATGCACCCCAGTACGCAGTTCATGAATGATTTTGACACGTTCGACGGTATCGATATCGGAGTGTAAATAAGCGACCTTAATCCCGTATTCTTTCAAATAAGAAGTTAAATCTTCGGCCATGCGCTTGGTCAAGGTTGTGACCAGTACCCGCTCATTAATATCTTTACGCAAATTAATTTCAGAAAGCACATCATCGACCTGCGTCAAAACTGGACGAATTTCAATTTCTGGATCAATCAGACCAGTTGGACGTACCACCTGCTCGACAATCTGTTGGGATTTTTCCAGCTCGTAACGTGCGGGCGTTGCGCTGACATAAACAGTCGTCGGCACAATCCGTTCCCATTCCTCAAATTTCATCGGCCGGTTATCCAGCGCGCTTGGCAAACGGAATCCGTAATTGACCAGATTTTCCTTACGCGAACGGTCACCCTTGTACATGGCACCAATCTGCGGCACCGTCACATGCGATTCATCAATAATCAGCAAGGCATCATCCGGAATATAATCGAACAAGGTCGGCGGCGCTTCACCCGCAGGGCGTCCAGATAAATGACGTGAGTAATTTTCAATGCCGTTGGTATAACCTAATTGCTGCATCATTTCCAGATCATAGCGTGTCCGCTGTTCAATCCGCTGGGCTTCCAACAGTTTGTCATTTTCCCGGAAGAACACCAGACGCTCTTTAAGTTCGTCTCGGATGGTTTCAATCGCACGGGATAAATTGTCTTTAGGCGTCACATAGTGGCTTTTAGGATAAATGGTCACGCGAGGTACTTTACGAACCATTTTCCCGGTCAGCGGATCAAACCAGCGAATGGAGTCAACTTCATCATCAAACAGTTCAATCCGGATGGCATCCTGATCCGATTCAGCCGGAAAAATATCAATAATTTCACCGCGAATACGATAAGTACCACGCAGAAATTCCAGTTCGTTACGCGAATACTGCATTTCAACCAGACGGCGAATAATATCATCACGGCCAATGCGGTCACCCTCCACCACATGCAGCAACATGCTCATATAGGCATTTGGATCACCCAAACCATAAATCGCAGATACCGATGCGACAATAATCGCATCACGTCGCTCTAGGAGTGAACGGGTTGCAGAAAGGCGCATCTGGTCAATATGGTCATTAATTGCAGCATCTTTCTCGATAAAAGTATCTGAAGATGGCACATAGGCTTCCGGCTGATAATAATCATAATAACTGACAAAATATTCGACGGCATTATTGGGGAAAAATGCTTTAAATTCGCCGTAGAGCTGTGCAGCCAAAGTTTTGTTATGTGCCATGACAATGGTCGGACGCTGTGTCTGTGCAATGACATTGGCCATAGTATAGGTTTTACCAGACCCAGTAACCCCCAGTAAAAGCTGATCATGAAAACCCTGTTCAATGCCTTTGACAAGTTTTTTAATGGCCTGTGGCTGATCGCCTGCTGGTTGATAACTGGTCACTAATTCAAAGGGTTTTTTATCACTCATAGCTTTCGCTGACTTCGCTGCGGATATAGATTTGATTTATTATGAGGGTAAATTGGAATTACTCAATCCCTGCTTAGGTTTCTGTTTGGTAAAATAAAACAATATTAGCATTCATTATTTGTTAGCGCTTGACTCACTCTCTAGTTTGAAAAATCATCAATAAAATATACAGTTACAAAGGGAATAAATACAGAAAAAACCAAGCATTTTCAGCCAGCAGCTTTATTTGGGCGTACTCGGCATCCTGTTTTGGATCATGGGTGGAATATTGACCTATCTGTTTGGCTAGTCCGGCACAATTTTGCCTTGACCCCTATTCATTTCACGGGCAACATGAAGATCAGGACGGCCTAGAATAGACAATTATGACTTACCACTATCACGATGAAAGTATTGTTAAATCCCTTCCGGAAAATACGGTTTTTGTTTTTGGCAGTAACTTGGCTGGACAGCATGGTGGTGGAGCTGCCAGAACGGCACTTGAGCATTTTGGTGCAGTCATGGGCGTGGGTCGTGGCTGGGCGGGTCAGAGCTATGCTATTCCAACAATGAACGAGCATTTACAACAAATGCCGCTCTCACAAATTCAACACTATATTGATGACTTTAAGATTTACACCAAAAATCATCCTAAAAATAAATATTTTATTACTTCCTTGGGCTGTGGGATCGCAGGTTATAAAGTCGAGGAAATTGCACCGATGTTTAAAGGCATCTCACGCAATGTAATTTTCCCACAATCTTTCCGTCCTTTTGTCGAAAAGCCGCTGCCAAAATTAAGCGCAAATTTCTTACATACCATATTTCGCGATTCAGTCATTTTAACTCCGGCCAGCGATGAATTGATTGAAGAACTGCCTTTGACCGAAAATGAAAAAAGTCTGGCGAGAATTATTTTAAATACCCAGATCTATCCGACCGACAGCAATGGGCGGGAACGTGTCTTTGAAATTGAAGATATCCTGCACAACCTAAATACCAAGCTGGTCGATTTTCAGAGCCATTCAGAAGGTGCCATGTTGTTTGGAGGCGTGATTTTAGCACTACTAGAACTTTATAATATTAACGAGAAAGATTTTATCGATGTCTGGCAAGGTGAGCGAGAAATTGCGCCACCGAAACCGGAAAATAAAGCGCGTAAAAGCATTCGTTAGTGCTATCAAAATATCTTTCAAAAAAAGCCAATGTTTAAATTGGCTTTTTTCTGGGCGGCTAAAATATCGAATATGAAATCAATTAGGCCTGGATTTTATTTTGATTGGCATTTAGAGAGCTTAAATATTTCGTTTGCTTTATTAAGAATAAAATTGAAAGAGATTTGGATAAATTAGAGCACCATTTTCTATTTGCTCGAAAAATAAATCAAATATTGCTCACCAACTCCCTAAAAACTTCCACAAAAAAAGCCATGATTTATCATAGCTTTTCGAGTCTGATCAATTAGCGTTTGCCCATTGAACGGCGCGTACCACGTGGTGGCATCCAGGTACGGTCAGCATAACGCTGCGGTCTTGGTCTTAAATCTTCCAGAACTTCTTCTGCAGCATTTTGCTCTGCTTGCTTGATCGGGAAAGGTAAATTAACCAGGGGCTTTTTTTTGGGAGGAGTTTGGGTGCTCATGTGATTCACTCAATAATATATGTAGCTATTGTACAAAAAAACTCAGTCGACTGGGTAGCAGGATCTTGGATAAATTCATATGCTCTTGTTTTGGAAAAATAAAAAATCATCCCATGATGGTAAATGCTTGAAGTAATACAGCCTAAAATTTACCTAAACTCTCCTCTAGATATTCCATGATAAAAATTCATTCAATTGAAATTTTAACGCTCTCAAGAGCAAATTTCCTTCACTTTTATACTTAAGCTAGTCAGATAAAAATAATGATTTTTACATACTACTCATTTCTTAAAACTCAAGAGAGATAAACAAAAAATATACATCGGTTACCAATATTAACCATCGCTTAACTTTTGACCTGTTGTTCTATAACTGAATTTTTTAAGGCAATTCACATAATTAGTTAACTAGAAAAACGAATAAACAAACTGGACATGGAGTTCCAAATCAATGAAAACATTGCTGGCATGTATGGCAGGCCTAGCCACTTTACCTATGGTCGCGCATGCAGATTCCCCTTATTTTAGCTTGCAAGATGGAGATGGCTTTAAGCGCTTTTCGGTATCGGTCGGTGCATTGCATGTGATGCCGCAAGGCAAGGCCCAGCCCTTTAAAGTGAATACTGCTGTCAAAGAAGGTGAAACATCACAAGTAGGTGATATCTCAATTGACTCTGTGAAAAATAATCTTGATCCAGACATGGATCCAAACCTTTCCTCTGTTTTTGTTAATATTCTGGATCGACTTGGTACAGAAACACTGCCTGCAGCGCTCAGTGGGCGAGCTGAAATTTATGGACTGGAAAGCTGGAATAATCCTGGTACTGGCCTGGAAGCGGATGATGTCACCACCTTAGGCATTATGACCAATTACTATTTTACCGATAATATTTCTTTTGAAATGAAAGCCGGCATTCCACCTAAAGTAGACTTGCAAGGCAGTGGTAAAATCTACGCGCCTTTTTCTGCGCTTGCGACTCCAAGTCTTGATTTAATTCCACAAATTCCAGGTGGAATTGATTTACCTGGCATTGAATTGAAAAATGATATTCTCATTACTGATCTGGAAGCTTATGGGCCGGCGGCTTCTGCCCGCGCATGGACACCTGCCTTTGAATTCCAGTATCACTTTGGTAAAACCGGGGTCAATAAATTCCGGCCTTATGTCGGCTTAGGTGTCATGTATGCCTATTTCAATGAACTGGAAATTAACTCACGTACCGAGCAAGACCTGATTGCTGCCGGACATATGATTGCCAATATCAAGGAAGGAAAAGCTGGTGCTTCTCTGGATGGCACGCCAAGTTCAGCCAACCCGAAAGTTGATCTGGAAGCATCCGATGCTTTCGCGCCTGTGGCCACGGTCGGCTTTAGCTATGACTTTAATGAAACCTGGTTTGCAGTCGGTTCAGTCTCTTATGCACATCTAAAAAATGACACGACAATTACAGTGACAGATGCAAATCTAGGTGAACTGATTCGCTCTAAAGCCGATATCGAAGTCAATCCGATTCTGGCCTATGCCGGGATTGGGATGCGTTTCTAAGCTCAATATCCGATTTTTAATTAAAACGGCTTCGGCCGTTTTTTTAGGCTTAATATATTAGGGTCTGTTGACATTTACTGTTCATAATTAACCCTATAAAGGTAGCCATAAAAATATACAGGCTAAAGCAACAGAACTTTGATAATTTCTTTTGAGCTTGTCATATCGAGTAGCTATTCCTCTAAATTGCTTTAAT